>DASWGO010000384.1:0-1500 GCA_036393695.1 Thermoplasmata archaeon | reverse complement strand
TTTCTTCGCGCTCCTCGTCGTCATGATGGTCGCGATGATGTTGCCTTCGGCCCTCCCGATGATCCTCGCGTTCCGCGGGATGACGCGCCTCGAAGCGGGTCGACCGACGAAGCCCGCCGACGACGCCGCGACGGCGCTCTTCATCATGCCCTACTTCCTCGTCTGGGGCGCGTTCGGGGTGGCCGCGCTCTTGGCGTTGATGGCGTCCGGCCTCTTGGGCGCCATCACTGGCCCGTTCGTGTTCGCCTCCGCGGTGACCCTGGTAACCGCGGGCGTCTGGCAAGTCACGCGGACGAAAGAAGTCTGCTTGACGCACTGCACGTCGCCGATGTCCTTCGTCATGCATCACTGGCGGTCCGGCCGGATCGGCGCGATCCGCATGGGCTTTCGACACGCACTATATTGCATCGGGTGCTGCTGGCTCTTCATGCTCGTCCTCTTCATCTCGGGATCGATGAGCCTCGTCTGGATGGGCGGCATCTCGATCGTCATCTTCGCAGAGAAGCTAGGCGTTCGAACCCTCCTGTTCTCACGGGTGATCGGCCTTCTCCTCGTGGCCCTGGGTGCACTTGCAGCCGTGGGCGGGTTCATCGCTTTGTGACGGCGGACTGCGGTGGCTGCTGGGCAACGCCGAGTCGGTGACCGCGGGATCCCGTCACGCCGTGGACTCGGGCATCTCCCGGATCTGGCGGACCGGCGAGAAGAGGACCCAGAGGAACGAGAACGCGCCGCCGACAAGCCCCACAATGATCGCGGGTCGCACCCCGATTGCGTCTCCCAAGACGCCGCCGGCAATGGCCCCGAGGGGCAAGGTCCCCCAGACGATCGTACGCATCGTCGCGTTGAGACGACCTTGGAGACGCACGGGGACGATCGCTTGGCGGAAGCTCACCTGATTGATGTTGTAGTATAGGTTGCCGATCAAGGACACGAAGAACATCCCCGAGATGGGGAAGAAGGCGAACGGGCCCGACACGAACGGGAACGGCAGCATGACCGGTCCGAACAGGACCGCTCCGAGGATGATCGCGTCGCCGACGCCGATTCGCTTCGCGACCGCACTCGCCGTGACGGCTCCGATGATCCCACCGACGGATCCCACGGTGAACATGAGCCCGAGGGTGAGCGGGGTGAAGCCGAGTGCGTCCTTCAGGTAAATGATCAGCAGCGCGGAGAAGACCGCGCTGGAGAAGAAGTTCGACCAAGCCGTACACGCGGCGATGTGGCGGAGCCGCGGTTCTCGGAGCACGACTTGAAGCCCTTCCTTGATCTCCGTCAGGACGGATCGACGCAGGCCGGGATCCGGTGTCGGCTCCCGCTTGCGAATGGTGATCAAGGTGGCGGCGGAGAAGAAGAAGGATGCGGCGTCGAAGATCATCGCAACGGGAGCCTTGAACAGCTCAATGATTGCACCCGCGAGCGCCGGGCCCCCCGTGTTGGCAACCGAGTTGCTCGTCTCCAGCTTGCTGTTCGCATCGACGAGCTGCTTGCGCTCCACGA
>DASWGO010000383.1:0-3011 GCA_036393695.1 Thermoplasmata archaeon | reverse complement strand
CTCGCTCCGGCCACCTGAAGACACGCCAAGCGCGCCCGCGGCTTTCTCGACGCGCATCCGCATGTCGCGCGCGTCCATCGTCGACAGTTCCGTGCTGATTTCCCGCTCGATTTCCATTCGGCCCCGTCGGAATTCACCGAGCGCGCGACCGACACCCCGCGCGAGCTCCGGCAGCTTCGACGGTCCGAACAGCAGGAGCACCGCGATGATGATCAGGATGACAACCCACTCGATGCCTTCGATCTGGGCCGCGATGTCAATCGGGGAGAATGTAGACATTCTTTCGGCCTCCCTTTCTGCTAAGGACGACCGGGTTATCAGGTTTTCGCACGTGCCCGGGCGTGTTCGACCCGCACGGCCGCCCCATACCCGACGACGTAGAGAGCGAGCATCGGGAGCGCGACGAGGAACATCGTGATTCCGCTCCCGTCTGGCGTGATGATCGCGCCGAACAAGAAGATGGCGATCGCGGCGAAGCGCCAATATTTCTTCCAGAAAGCCGACGGTACGATCCCAAGGGCCGACAGGCCATACATGAGCACGGGAAGCTGGAACGCAAGGCCGAACGCAAGCGTGAAGAGCAGGACGAAGTCGATGAAGTCGTCACCATAGAGGACCAGGAAGTTTGCACCGAGGACGGTCTGGACCGAAAAGAGGAGGTTGAAGGTGAAAGGCAAGACGACGATGAAGCACAGTGCGACGCCAGAGAGGAACAGTGCAACCACCGGGACGGTGATTCGAAGGATGAGTCGTTTTTCGGCCGGCTTCAGCGCAGGTCCGATGAATTGTCCCATCTCGTACACTATGACCGGCGAGCCGACGACGGCGGCCAGGAAGAAGGCGACCTTGAACATGACCACGTACGCGTCCCAAGGCGGTGCGAAACTGAAGTTTAGTGGGATCCCACCGACCCTCTCCGGTACAAGATAATTCTTCATAGCAACGACGAATTGAGTCGCGACGTTCGGGTTAGTCGGTCCGAGGGCGGGGATCAGCATCGGAATCTGCGTTCCGGACACGGTCACGGAGCCGATTCCGGTCGTTAGGAACAGAGCGAACAACACCACGACCACGATGACGATCACTTTGAGGCGCTGCCGGAGTTCTTCGAGGTGCTCGAAAAACGTCATCCGCTGCTCTCTCGGGCGGTCCTCCTCGGAAGCGTCCTTCGCCACAGCCGTCATCGCTGCCAAGAGGGCTCGGCTTATTTACTTTCCACAAATGCGAACGATCGAGGGCCCATCAGAAGGAGTAGCGGTCCTCGGTCAACGGATCCGCGGTGTTGCTGTACCCGCGGACCTCCCAGTACCCGAGCTCTTCCTCGTCCGTGAACGTGACGGCGCGCACCCACTTCGCACTCTTGTAGGCGTAGCGCTTCGGCACGAGGAGCCGAACGGGTCCCCCGTGTTCGATCGGGAGCGGCTTCCCGTCCCACTGGTACGTGAGCAGGACGTCAGAATCGTAGAGGACGTTGAGCGGATGGGACGTCGTATAGCCGTCCCCGCAGCGGAAGGTCGCGAAGCGGGCGGTCGAGCGGATCTGCGCGCGCTCCGCCACTTCGCGGACCGTGACCCCGACCCACTCATTGTCGAACGTGGTCCAGCCGGTGACGCAATGGAAGGGCGAAACCACTTTTGCGGACGGAAGTCGCAGGAACTCGTCGTAGGAGAAGCGGATCGGTTTGTCGACCGAACCGTCCAGGCGGAGGTCCCACTCCCTCGGGTCGAAACGGGGGACGATGCCCAGGTCGAGCCTCGGCCATTTCCGAACCTCCCGCTGCCCGGGCGGGAGACGCATCTCCGCCGCCATCCGACCGAGACCATTGAAATCCCTCGATATAAATCGTTGTGCCGATCTTCTGAGCGGATTTTCGGCATGCGACTTCCCACATCCTCGAGACGCGACGAGAGCCCGCGTTATCGGGAGAAAACGCACCGCTCGAATGCCCCGACAAAGGTTTAATAGCCCGACCAATTTTCCACGCGACGGACATGGTGCTCGAGAGCTACGTGCCCATTGTGATTTTTGCTGTCGTGGCGCTGTTGTTCCCGCTCGGCACCTTCTTCGCGACGCGCTTGTTCCGGCCGGACCACCCGACGCCGTTGAAGGACCTCACCTACGAGTGCGGGGAGGTTCCGGAGGGCGTGGCGCAGATCCAGTTTCACTTCCAATACTACATGTTCGCCCTCATCTTCGTCATCTTCGACGTCGCGGCGATTTTCCTCCTCCTCTGGGCCTTCGCGTGGGGCGGCCTGTTGAATTCGGCGTCGCCCGTGGCCAAGTTCTCGATCTTCCTGTTCCTCGGGATTATGTTCGTCGCGACGCAATACGCGCTCAAGAAGGAGGAGGTCATCCAGATATGAGCGCGGTCGACACCGGCTCGCCGTCGATCACGGGTCGATCGGTGCCCGGGGCCGAGAAGGAGGTCCTCGCGCAGCTCCAGGTCGCCTTCGGTTCGAAGCTCAAAGACGCGAAGATCGTGCGGGAGCGGCTCGTGGAGCTCGTGATCGACCGGGCCGATTTGGTCCCGCTGTGCACATACCTGAAGGACACGCTCGGCTTCGAGCATCTCTCGTGCGTCACCGCGGTCGATTGGAAGGACCACTTCGAGAGCATCTACCACATCGAGAACTACTTCAACGGCTGCATGGTCCAGGTGAACGCCCAAATCCCGTACGACGATCCGAAGATCGCTACCCTCACCGGCCTGTGGCACGCGGCGGATTTCCTCGAACGGGAGATGTGGGACCTCATGGGCGTCGAGTACACCGGCCATCCCAACCTCACGCGGATCCTGCTGCCGGAGGACTTCAAGTTCCATCCCCTCCGGAAGGAGTTCGCCCAGGAGGTCGACCGCCAGTACATCACCCGGCGTAAGCTCCGAGGGGGGAAGTGAGTGCCGGAGTTCTGGATCAACATGGGCCCCCAGCACCCTATGACCCACGGCCTCTGGAACATGAAGGTCAAGGTCGACGGCGAGACGGTCACGGACGCCAGGCCGGAGATCGGCT
>DASWGO010000382.1:0-2862 GCA_036393695.1 Thermoplasmata archaeon | reverse complement strand
CCCAAGACCTCCTGAGGTCGAGTCGGCCGAACGCATCCGGAGGACTACGACCGGTGGGCATGTTGCGCGGGCCATCCGGGGCCTCTTTATAAATAGGTTACCGCGCGATTATCTATCCCGATACGCACCTGTTCTCACGCGGAAGAATAACGCTGGGATATGGAGAGAATGCTTTTATCATCTCACACGGATAGAAATGGCTAAAAATCGCGGAAATTCGACCGAAAAATGTGGGAAAACCGAATGGCCTTGAGCTCGCGCGTCGCTCTCGCGTGGACTCAACCACCCGGCTCAGATCACTTTCTTCTTCATGACCTTCTTCACGCTGACGGGGGCCTTCTTCGAGGCTTTGTCGTCGTCGGCCATCCGGTGCCCGCATGCGTAGCACATGATCGCATCGGACGAGATCATCGTGCCACACGCTGGACAGGGGATCTCGGACTCTCCCTCGGTCTCCGAGGTTTCCTCCGCGGCCGCTTCGTCCTGGAGACGGTGCCCGCATGCGTAGCACATGATCGCATCGGACGAGATCATCGTGCCACAGGCTGGACACGCCATTTCGGATTCGCCGCCGGAAGCGGACTCCGCCTGGACGGCGACCTTCGCGACGGGTTTCGCCATCTGCGTGACCGCGACCGGCACCTGCGCTGCGGCCTTCGCGACCGCGGGCGCCGGACTGGATGGGACCGGTTGAGGCCGCAATCCCGCGGACGAGATCGGCGTCGTGGGCACCGGTTTCACGGAGATGGCAGGCCCTGAACCAGGCGTCGAAGGCATCGCCTTCATCGACTGTTCTTGGGCGATCAGCTGTTTCTCCCGATCGAGGAGCCGCTTCCCTTCTTCCGCGATCTTCGCGCGGGCCGCGGCGAAGTTTTCCTCCTCGGCCGCGAGCTTCTTTTCGCGCTCCATGAGCTCGCGGTTCCGACCGATCTGGGCGTCGAGGGTTGCCTTCTGGTCTTCGAGGAGCTTCACAATCTGCTCTTGCCTGGCGGCAATCTCGGTCTTCCGCGCGGCAATGTCCTTCACATGGGTGACCGCCTCGGAGTCACGTCGAGCGATGTCCTCTTCCCTCCGCACGAGCGATTCGAGGCGTTTTGCGAGTTCCTGCTCGCGCGACACCAGCGAGTTCTCCTTCGCGAGCACCTGTTGTCTCGCGGAATCGAATTCTTGCTCCCGCTCGGCGATCGCCCGCTCGCTCTGCTCGAGCTCCTTCTCGCGGGCGCGCAGCCCCTTCTCCCGGCCGACGAGCGAGTCCCTCTCTTCCGAGAGCGAGGTCCGTTCCTGTTCGAGGACCCGGCGGTCTTCCTCGACCTTGGCGGCTTGATCCTGAAGGGCGGCCTCGCGCCCCCTTCGTTCCGCATCCTGGGACTTCAGGCTTTCTTCCACTTTCTTCAGTGCATCTAGCGCGTCTAGAATCGATCCTTCGGCCATTTACGGTGCCCTCCGATGTTCGTGCACGGCGCCGAGCCTCCCAGGCGTCGGCGTGTCAACGTCTCTCATGAATTCCCTCCCGCCTCGAAGATCGGCCCGAGGACGGTGAGCCCGCCCTTCCGGACCTCGATCGCGTGTTTCTCCATCGAGTGATCGACAGATCGCATCTTCTCGACCTGGAGATATCGCACGAGCTTCCCGCGGGACCGGTCCAGTCCCAGCACCACGATGCCATCGACGAGAAACCCCTCGTTTCCAAGGAGCTGACTCTCCCCGTTCGGCGCCCGCTCCATGACCACGAGGCAGGTGAGTTCGTTGTCGCGGAGCATCTTGAAGAAGTAGAACATCCGCTTCCGCATGTTGGTCGTGTTCTCCATGAGCGAGTATAGCGCGCCGAGAGAGTCGAGGGCGAACAGCTTGAACTTGTGACCGTGCACCTTGCGGTAGTGACCGATCATCCGCTCGATGAAGGCAAGGTAGTCCGTTTGGTCGTCCGGGCCGACGACCGCATCGATCTCCCGGAGGTCCGTGAAGTCGCTGATCTGCATGTTCATCGAGAGCTCGACGCCGAGGGACTCCATGTTCCGCAGGTGCGACTGGACCGTCTCTTCGAGGGTGGTGTACAGCCCGAACTCCCCGGTGTCTTTCAAGTACCGCGACATGAGCGTGTAGCAAAACGAGGTCTTCATCGACCCGGGCGGGCCTGTGACGAGGATGACCTTCGGTGGGACGATGTCGCTCCGAATCACTTTGTCCAGACCGTCGATTGCACTGCGAAACGCCATGGCCGCGCCGGATACGCATCACACGGGGGCAGGGCTCACTTAATCGTTTTGAGGTGATTATCTGGGCTGAGGACTTATCATTCTCTGGACTGAGTCCGGAAAGTCTTTGTACGCAGTTTCCAGATAAAAACGCGTCGACGAGTTCGAGGTGTCGGCTTACGCCAGCGAAGGAAACGAAAGTCTGTCCCGTCTGTGACACTCCAATCGACGCGGACGCGCGCGTGTGCCCTTCGTGCCAGACGGACCTGACCCTGTTCGACATCGGCGGGGGCACGGATCCGCTCGAGATGCCGGTGAAGGACGGCCGGAGCATCGACGAGATCCTCGCCTCGATCATGGAAGGTAAGGAAGACCACCACGAAATCTTCGAAACGCTCAAGAACGTCGCCCGCGAAACCCCGGAATTGGCCGAGGTCGGCGCCGCTGCGAAAGCGCGACCCGCCACGGAGGCCGAGGCCGATCTCGGCGAGCAGTTCCTCTGCCCCGTCTGCGAGACGCTCGTCTCGGCGGACGCGACCGTGTGCCCGGGTTGCGGGGCGGAGTTCTCGGAAGGCGAGGCGACGGAGTACGAGTGCCCCGTGTGCAAGACCTCGGTTCCCGCGGACGCGGACCGCTGCCCGAGTTGCGGGGTCCGATTCGCAGAAGA
>DASWGO010000381.1:0-1788 GCA_036393695.1 Thermoplasmata archaeon | reverse complement strand
GTCACAACGGGCATCGTAACGTCGCGCACACGAGGACCACCAGATAAAAGGCCGTCGAACCCATTCCTGTTCCTGACCCTGATAGCGAAGAGAGGAGGCGAAATCGGATGCCACGCCGTCGGATTCCGCATGCGATGGCCTACGTGACTGCGCCGGATCGCGAGACCGCCCGGAACATCGCTCGCGTCGTCATCGAGGGCCGGCTTGCCGCGTGCGCCAACTACTGGCCCGTCGAATCGCGATACTGGTGGAAAGGCGCGCAGGAAGAGACGAACGAGTTCGTCATCATTTTCAAGACGCGACGGTCCCTCGTCCGAAAACTCATCGCCGCGGTCCGGAACGTCCATCCGGCCGAGGTGCCGTGCGTCGTCTCGTACCCGATGGGACCGGCGCTGCCGGAATACCTGAACTGGATCGACGCGGAGACGGCTCAGCGGTAGACCGCAATCGCGCCGTACCCCACGGCCATTTTCATGTCCCGGCTCACGTCGCTCGACGTGGCATATTTCAGGAGCTTCGCTTCCGTCGCGCCGAGGCGCTTCGCGGCGGTGAGCATGGCCGTGACCGCCCCGTATCCGCACATCGAGATGTCGTCCTGAGCGACCTTCGCAGCGAAGTGTTTCGGGTCGAGGGCGAGGATCGGCGCGATCGCCTTCGCGTCCTGGTCCTGCGCGAATGCGGGGGCCGTGCGGCCTTGCGGCGGGAGTTGAAAATACTGCGAGCCGACGTGTGTGAAGTCCGAGGACGCAATCAAGAGGACGTCTTTCCCTTTCACGGTGCGAGCCACGAGTTCCCCGACCTCGGTCGCTATCTCGTATTCCTGGAAGGCCATGCAGATTGGGACGAACCGCACTCCTTCGGAGAGATGCTGCAGGAACGGCAGCTGGACCTCGATGCTGTGCTCGTCTCGGTGGGCGAGGATGTCCTCCTCGAGCGGGGGCTTCGAGAGCGAGTCGTGGAGACCCTTGTCGACTGCAGCGACCCCGAGGGGCGTCTGCCAATCGTGGCTGGTCAGGGCGAGGGGCGCCCCTTGTCCGTGGTGATTCGGTCCGAGGATGATGAAGGACGCCGGCCAACCGTCCGCAGCAAGCGCCGCGTAACTGTGCGCGGCGACCGGGCCGGAATAGACGTAGCCTGCGTGGGGGACTACCAGGCCGACCAGCCGTCGAGGTCCGGCGCGGACCTCCGGAGGCCGACCCGGTCCGAGCGGATGGGTGTAGCACTCCCGAATCTGGCGGAGGAGCGCGTCTCGCGAGCGCTCGTAGAAAGCTCCCGCCACCGCCGGATACCGCATGAACGGCGCCCCTTCAGAGGGACGCTTCGTAATCATCGATCGTGAACGTAAACTCTTCGTCGGACTTCACGGCGCCGCGCGCCTTGAGGACCTCGCGGGTCAAGAGCCAGTACACGGTCGCGAGGGCACGACGGCCCTTGTTGTTCGTCGGCACGACGAGATCGACATCCCGCGTCTCGTTGTTCGCATCGCACAAGGCGACGACCGGGATGCCGACGTTCAGCGCTTCCCGGAGCGCCTGCTGATCCGCCGCCGGGTCGGTGACGAGGAGGACCTCCGGCTCCATGAACTCCGGGAGATTCGGATTTGTGAGAGTGCCCGGAACGAATCGGCCGGCGAGGACCTTGGCCCCAGCGTTCTTCGCGAAGAGACGCGCGGGCTTCTGGCCGTACTGGCGTGCCGCGACCACGAGGATGTTCTCCGGCTTGAACCGGGCGAGGAACTTCGCCGCCTCCCGGATGCGGGTGTCGGTCTTCTTGATGTCCAGGACATAG
>DASWGO010000380.1:0-5180 GCA_036393695.1 Thermoplasmata archaeon | reverse complement strand
AGGGCCAGCAGGAGGATGATGATCCCGGCGATCTCGGCCCCGTGGCCCGGCGCGGAGATGCCGAAGATCACGAGATAGATCCCGAGGATTAGCAGGAGCGACGCGACGAGTGGGTCCGACAGGATCTCGAGGAGTCGCACTCGAGCGGACGAGCTGAACGTCACGATCTCTGCGCCGGCGGTGCGGAGGGTGAAGTCCTTGTACACGGTCGCGTTGCTCTGCACGACCACCCGGCGTCCGTCCGCCAGGGTCGCAAATTCCTGCGGACTCGCGGCGACCAGCTCCGTCGCACGGAGGCTCTGCGCCTGCGTCGCGTTGAGGTTCAGGTTGTCGATCACGAACCGCGCCGCGAGGTCCGTGCTGCGGTTGTGGAGGGCGAGCTCCTCGTAGATCGCGGTCACGACCGCGTTGATGATCTTCGGGTCCGTGACCGGCACGATGCCGCCCGGACCGACCTCCACGGGCTGCACCGACCCGATCGTCGTGCCGGGGGCCATCGCCGCGAGGTCCGTCGACACAAGCAGGATCGTCCCCGCACTCCAAGCATGCGCGCCGACCGGTCCGACCCATCCGAGGATCGGCACGTCGCGGGCGTTGTTGAACATCTCCGCGATCGCCACGGTCTCGGCGAGCCCGCCACCGGGCGTGTCGAAACGGATCATGAGGGCCGCATAGCCTCCGCCGCGCGCCTCGTCAATCGCCTCTTGGAGATAGTCCACCGTGGAACGGTCGATCGCGCCATCGACGACGGCCAGGAGGATCCGCGGCCCCTGGGCTCGGGTCGCCGGCATCGCGGCGGCGAGGACGATGGTCGCGAGGGCGAGGAACAGGCCGATGCGGGCCCGTCTCGCCGGACTCGAGCTCACTCCTTCTTCTCCCCTTTCCTCGCGAATGCGGCCGTCAGGGATGCGACCTCGCCCGTGATGTCCCCGGCCGCCGTGGTATTCGTCACGACGATCATGTTCTTCTCCCGCGCAATCTCCGTGAGGGTCTGCAGCTCCCGCAGGCGCATCGCGGACGGCGCGGAGCCGTAGAGCATGGCCGCTTCCCGCATCTTCTCGGCGGCTTGGAATTCGCCTTCGGCCATGATGACCCGAGAGCGACGCTCCCGCTCGGCCTCGGCCTGCTTCGCGATCGCTCGGACCATCGTGTCCGGCAGCGAGACGTCGCGCAAGGTGACGGCAGAGACTTTGATTCCCCACGGCTCCGTCGAGGTGTCCAGGAGGAGCTGGATCCTCTTGCTCAGCTCCTCCCTCTTCGAGAGGAGCTCGTCGAGCTCGACCTGTCCGAGGACGTCCCGCAGGGTCGTCTGGGCGAGGAGGTTCGTCGCCTGAACGTAATTCTGGACTTCCGTCACCGCCTTCAGCGGATCATAGACGCGATAGTACACGACGGCGTCAACTTCGACGGACACGTTGTCGCGGCTCACGACGCGCTGCCGGGGCACATCGAACGCGACGGTCCGGAGGTCGATCAGGACCCGGCGATCGAAGATCGGGATGATCACTGTGAGCCCCGGCCCTTTCGGGGTGGGAAAGAGTCGCCCGAGACGGAAGATCACCAAGCGCTCGTACTCCCGCACGACCTTGATCGCGGCCCGCAAGATCACGAGCACCGTAATAGCCGCAAGTACCGCCGCAAGGATGAGTTCCTCTCCCGCCATGCTTCCCACTCCTCCGACCAACAAGGCGCGCTCCGCGAATAAAAGGTTGGCCGGGCAGGCCTGCTCCTCGCCGCCGGGGGCGCGGATGACCCTAGCGCGTCGCGGTCCAGAGCATCGCGCCGAGCCCGACCGCTTCGAGCGTTCCGACCCCGAGGAGATACGGGTCCAGCCCGCCTGGCACAAGGGCCATCATCGTGACGAGGGAGTAGACCATGAGGACGTTCTGCGCGAGGAACGCCAACGCGAACAACACGAGGGCGAGGCTGAAAGGGGCTTTCGTCTTTGCGTAGACCACACGATAAACCGTGAGCAGCGCCGCCGCGAGGGAAATGTTCGCGCAACCCACGGCGATGCTTCCGATCATTAGAGCGCTCGTCATGAGCATTCCCTTCTCACGCATCGCGGCACATGGACATATTCCACAATCTCACCCGAATCGCCCGCCCGGCGGCTTGAGCCTCTTCCGAATCTCCTCGAAGATCGTGTAGCTCCCTTCGAGATAGGGCGACAGGAAATAGGGGGAGGCGTAGGCGTCCCCGGTGGGGCGTATAACGAGGCCATTCTTCTGAAGGAGATCCAGGTGATGTCGGACCGTGCGGTAATCGAGCTCGAGCGCCGCGCTGAGCTGGTTTGCGTTGTAGGGCCTTTCGCGCAGGGCCTCGATAATTCTCGCTCGATTGAAACCGCCTCGGGTTCCGGCGATCAGATACCACAGAAGCTGTCGGAGTGCCGCGCTCACAGATGCCGAGCGCTAAAGGATGCGACGTGGGATAAATAGCGTCTCGTGTCTACATCCCAAGGTGGAGGACAAAATGTAGGATGAGGGGGTGGTGCCACCCCTCGAACAGAGGAGTCCAGTCGTCTAGGGTTGAATCGGGCACAGAAAGTCGTTCGCTGGATTCCTGGTCACGGTGACGTCCCCCGCGGCCGCGGCAGACAATATCGCAGACTCCGAGGTGAGCGGATAGGCGGCGACATTCCAAGTTACGGAGTGGAACTTCCAATGGCCTCCGTGGTAGCCAGGAGCCCCGGGTGCGACGCCGACGACGCCGAAAATCGCCTGGCCCATCACGACATAGAAGTTGTCCCGACCTTCGTTGGGGAAGGCGGCGGGAGGCACGACGGTCCGCACGACGGCGCCGTTGTAGTAACAGCAGATATCCGGGAAGACAAAACCTGGGCGTGCGGCTTGCGCCGGGGGTAAGACGGCGACGAAGGTCACGAACGCGAGCACCACGAGACTCAGTCGTTTGATCAACCTGGCTTCCTCCGGCCTGGGAGAGGGCGGCGCTGTGCGTTCCCTGTTTCTCAAGATTCGACCCGAGTTCGACCCGAATTGCGCTTCGGGTCCGACGAAATCAGCTTCAGAGACGAGCCATCATCGCGGCCATGTGCTTCGCGCCGCCAACGAAGTCTTCCATCCGGAAGTGTTCGTTCGGCGCGTGGTAGTTCGACCCGTCGTACGAGACGCCGGGCCCCGAGATCGAGGGCACGCCAACCACCTCGTTGAAAAATCCGTGGGCCGACGCGCCGGCCGACCACGGCCACACTTCCGGCTCGCGTCCGTAGGCGTCGACCGAGCCCTTGAGCGCGGCTTTGACGACCCGAGCACTCAGCGAAATCGCAGCCGCCTCCAGGGCCTCTTTTGCTGGGGAGAGTTCGATGTCTCCGAAGCCTTTCGCAATCAGATGATCCCGGAGCTTGGCAAACTGTTTCTCCTGTTTCATGTTCGGTACGAGCCGGAAATCGATCTTCGCCTTGGCCACCGCAGGGTTCACGGTCTTCGTGCCCTGTTCAATGTAGCCGCTGACGAAGCCGCAAATCGTGCACGTCGGCGAATAGATGAGGCGGCGGAGCACCTCGAAGTCGTTCCCGCCCCCGACGAACTCGGAGACGCCCCAGAATTCCTTGAGCGCATCGGCCTTGAACGCGCTCGCTTGCAGGTAGCGCAGCTCGCGGGCGGTCGGACGGCGCGCGTCCTTGTACCACCCGGGCACCTTGATCCGGCCGTTCGCGTCTCGAAGAGTCATGAGCGCGTGGATGAGACGCCACGCCGGATTCGGGGCGATCGCCGCGTACGAGGAATGTTGGTCCACCTTCGCCGTCCGGCTGGTCATCTCGACGTACAAGATGCCTTTGCATCCGAGCTCGATCTTCGGAGTTCCCTCGTGGAGATGGTCGCCGCCCTCGATCGTCGCGCCGTCCGCGTGCAGAATCTCCTGGTTCGCCCGGACGAACGAGCCGAAGTGGGGACTGCCGACCTCCTCCTCGCCCTCGACCACGAACTTCAGGTTGATCGGCGGCCGGCCTTCGACGCCTTGCCACGCTTGGACCGCGAGGAGCTGCATGATCAGGTTGCCCTTCGTATCCGCGCAGCCGCGGCCCCAGAACTTGCCCTCTTCGATCGCCGGGTCGAACGGGTCGCGCTTCCATTCGTTCAGCGGGTCGACGGGTTGGACGTCATAGTGCTGGTACATGAGCAACGTCGGTTTGCGCTCGTCGAAGATCATCTGGCCGAAGACGACGCTCGGTCCGCCATCCGTCGGATACTCGCGCGCCTCGAAACCGTTTTCGGCCAGGAGCCGCCGGACGAAGGCGGCGGTCTCCGGCTGGGCCCGCTTGTGGGCCGAGATCGTCGGGAACCGGACGTACTCCTTGAGGAGCTCCAAGGCCTTCCCCGCGTCCGCTTCGACCCGCGCCAGCACATCCTTGAGGACCAATCCGCGCACCCGCCGTGGGAAGGTCGGCGGGCCATAAGAACCCGACGCGTGCACCGGTGTTGCGCTGCAACCACGGGCTGGCGGCTCCCCATCGAATCACGCGAAAGGAATAAGTCCGCGTACGGGCTGCGCATCCCGGCGAGACCATGGAACTGCTGAAAGGGGTGCACGTCATCGAGACCTATGCGACGACCACGTTGCTCGTCGACGACCGTCTGGTCCTCATCGACACGTCCTCGGACGCCGACGGCGGGAAGATCCTTGACTACTTGGCGAAGATCCAGGTGAAGCCGAAAGATCTCTCGACAATCTTCATCACCCATACGCATCCGGATCACGTCGGAGGACTGGCGGCGATCAAACACGGCTCGCCGGCGAAGGTGGCCTCCTCCCGAATCGAAGCCGAATTCATCGCCCGCAAGCGCGTGTATGACGGTCCGCCCGGCGTTCAACGGCATCCCGGGACTCCGGTGGACGTCCCCTTGGACGATGGTCAGACGCACGACGGCCTCCGAGTCATCTTCACACCGGGCCACACCCGCGGGAGCATGTCCCTCCTTGACGAGACCCGTTCCCTCTGCATCGCCGGCGATGCGGTCAATAATGAAGCCGGGTTGAAGCCGATGCCGGACCAGTACAATGTGGACCCGAAGCAACATCGCGAATCGATCAAGAAACTCGCGACCTTTCACTTCGAAAACGTCGTGATGGGCCACGGCACGCCGATCAAAGGCGGCGCGAGTGCAAAGATCGCCGAACTGGCGAAACGCCTCTGACGAAACACATCCGATGTCAAC
>DASWGO010000379.1:0-4799 GCA_036393695.1 Thermoplasmata archaeon | reverse complement strand
TGGGCCGTGGCGTCCACTCCTCCTCCGTGAGCGCGGCCGCAAGTTCCTCCTCGTATTTAGGCTTTGACGGGTCGCTCAGGCGCCGTACTTCTCCATGCGGTTCGAGGCGTTCAGGAGGACGTTCATCACGTCCGTCCCGCGGAGCCGACCGAGGGCGCCGTGGGCCATGCTCCGTTCGTCGAAATTGAGAACGTCGTCGACCCGGACGCCTTCGCCGAAGATCGTGAGGGGCACGGGATCTCCCGAGTGGTCCTTCAACGCGACCGGCGTCGAGTGGTCGGCCGTGAGGGCCACGACGACATCCGTGGAGAGCATCGCCTTCAGATGGCCCATCATCGCGTCCATCCTCTCGATGACGCGGATTTTTTCGGACGCCTTCCCGTCGTGCCCGCAAAGGTCCGGTGCCTTCACATGGAGGACGACCAGATCGTGGGTCGCCAGCGCGTCCATCGCGGCATCCGCCTTCGCGATCATATCCGTGTCGAGGCCCCCGGTCGCACCGCGCACGTCGATGACGTCCATGCCGAAGGTCCGAAACATGCCGCGAATCAGCGCGACGCCCGCGATCCCTGCGGCCGTCAGATGGAACCGCTCCGTGATCGGAACGAGATCGGGGAAGATGCCGGCCCCTCGCAGCACGATTGCATTTGCTGGCGGTTCGCCTTTTGCGACGCGCGCTCGGTTCACCGGGTGGGACTTGAGGATCTTGTGCGACTGTTGGGTGAAGACGTTGACGGCCTTCGCGGTGACCTTCGCGGCGGACTCGATGGGTTTCGACTCTCGGATCGTCTCACCGATCTCGTGGGGATCGGTGTCCGTGACTTTCGGCGAAAGCCCTCGGCCTCGCAACACCACGGCCACGCGGTGTTCCGTCCCCTCTCGGACGTTCGCCTTGATCCGTCCCAGTTTGAGCCCATCGAGCGCTTTCGCGAGTTCTTCGGTTCCCTCCCGAATCCGCCCGGCCCGGCGGTCCATGAGCTTCAGGTCCTCGTCGACCGAGGCGAAATTCCCGCGAAAGGCGATGTCCCCCGGCTTCATGTCGATGCCCACGCCCGCGGCTTCAAACGGGCCGCGGCCTGTATAGACCTCTTTCGGATCGTACCCGAAGAGGGCGAGGTGGCTCGTGTCGCTGCCCGCCGCGACGCCGGGGGCGATGGGGTCGACGAGCCCATTCACGCCGTTCGACGCGAACCAGTCCAGGTTCGGCTTCGGGGTCGCCTCGAGGGGCGTCTTGTGACCGAGCTCGGTGAGCGGTCGGTCCCCCAGGCCATCGAAAATCACGAGGAGGATCTTGCGCACATCCATTTCGGCCGCCGAAGGTCCGGTCCCTAGATATGTCTTTGCTGGCCGCCTGCCGATGGCCCCAGCGCATCAAGGTTTCCGCGAAGATATTTGTCGCCGTTCGGCGTGTTCCTAGATGTCGGAGGCACCGCACGTCCGCGATGCTCGCTTGTCCGCGTTGTGGCGCGCCGAATTCACCTGGGAACCAGTTCTGCTCGAACTGCGGGATCGCGTTGACGGCGTCGGTCCAGCCGACAACAATTCCCGCGCCGTACTCGCCGATGTGGCCTCCGGCTCTGGCGCCTCCTTCGACGAACAACCTGACCGCCATCGTGGTGGTCGTCGTGATCGTCATCCTCGTGGCCCTCGCCGGCGTCGCGGCGGTGTTCGTCGGGAGGCAGATCAGCGTTCCGATATCGCCGTCTCCTCGAGTCATGGGGATCGTCGTCGCTAGGTCTGCCGACGGCACGAACTGGACTCTCGCGATCACCTCCGTCCCCACGGGACTGTATCCATCCACCGCTAAGTTAGCGGTCGCAACGAGTGGAGGCGCCACGGCCCTCGCCCCGACGCCGTTCGTCTCCCTCAATTACGCGTCGCAGAGAGCCGCCTACATCCCAAGCCAACCGGGCGGCCCTGTCGCGGTGGGCGACCGGCTCCTCCTCAGCACGACGACGTATTCCACCGGGTACACCTATCAGATATCGGACAGCACGTCGATTCTCGCCGCCGGCATGTTGGGATGAAGCGATCGACCTACGTTCGGGCTTCGGCCTTCGCCACGCTCACGGGCATTCCCGGCGTCGCCTCGAGCTGAGCCGCGGCGCTCGCTTCTCTCCGGGAAATCTCAAGGAACCCACTCGAAGACAGTGTGGCGAGCAGGTCACCCGGAGCGACCAGGCCGTACGTCCTCACGAAGGGAACAGTCATTTCATAGCCACCGACTGTCATCGCGAGACGATCGCCGAACGACCACGCTTTCTCGGCGAGAGGCCGGGGGATGTTCGTGACCACGTTGCCGAACCGATCGTACGTGATGACGACGGCGTCGAAACCGCCCTTGCGTTTCTTCGGTTCTCCGAAGTCCAGGTCGACAAAATCGCGGATCGGCGGCCCGACGTCCTTGACCTTGGTCCCGAACGCGAGATGCGCCGCCACGGGTGCGAATAGGTCGCGTCCATGGAACGTGTCCGAGAGTTCGGGCCGGCCCAGTTTTCGATTCGTGATCTCGCGTACCTCTTTGAGACCGAGGCGGCGCGCCGCCGGGACGAGGAGTCCGTTGTCCGGGCCTACGAGGAACGCTCCCTCGCAGACGCATACGATCGCGCGGCGCTTCGTGCCCACGCCGGGATCGACTACGCCGACGTGAGCCGCGAACGGATAGTACGGGACCGCAGCATACAGGACGTAGGCCCCGTGTCGGATGTCGTGCGGCCGGATCGAATGATCGATGTCCACGATCGTTGCCTCGGGATTGACCGTGAGGATCGCGCCCTTCATGGCGCCGATGTACTCGCCCGCTCCGAAGTCGGTGGTCAACGTGACGATCGCGCTCAGTCGCTTCGACCTCCTCAGCTGAGGCGCCGCAAGCCTTCTTTGATCCGGGCGAGTTCTTTCTTGCGGCGCTGGATCTCGACGTCCGCTTTCGCCGCCCGAGCCTCGCGGTCCTTGAGTTTCGTTTCCCGTGTCTTGAGAGCGGACTGGGCAGCCTCCACGGCGATTCGCTCGCCCGCCAGTGCATCCCGGTCCGCGGCGAGCTTCGCGAGCCGCTCCTCGATGCCGCCACGTTGCGCGGCGACCGCCTCCTGCCGACGTTTCCCATCGGCCTCGGCGCGGGCCACGCGCTTCTCGGCGTCCGATTCGCGGTCTTCCACTTCGTCGATCCGGTGCTGAAGGCTCTCTTCCTTCTCCCGGAGGGCGGCCTCCTGCGCCTCGACCTCCCGTTCTCGGGCGTCGAGTAACGCTTCGCGACGTTGGATTTCCTGTTTCGATCGAGACTCCCGACTCGAGATCGCGTCCGACCGTTTCTCAAGCTTCTTCGTTTCTTGTGCGTGCGAGGCCTCGGATTTCTCGAGCGCCGCCTTTCGCGATTCGATATCCTGCAGGTCCGACAGGAACGCGGTTTCTTGTTCCTCCAAGGTGGCCTTCAACGACTCGTTCGACTCCGATTCCTTCGTGAGCGCTCGCTCCGCGGCGGCGACCTCGCTCTCGCGCCGTTCGAGCTCGCCTCTCTTGGCGGCGTACTCTTCTTCAAGCGCGGACCGTCGAGACCGCAAGTCTCCCTCGACGACTTCGGCCGCGTCGGACCGTTCTGTCGTGCGTTCTTCGGCTGTTGCCGCCGCCTTCTCTCGCTTCTCGATCGCGGCTTCGCGACGTTTTGCCGCGGCCTCTCGCTTGTCCAGCTCTCGATCGGCGGTCTCGATCGCGCGGAGGCGCTGCTGGGCGGTTCGTTCGGAACGGAGAAGTTTGACCGCTTGCGCCTTCATCCTCGAGCGGTTGCCGGACAGCTCCTCGTCCATGCGCTCGAGCCGGCGCTTCAACTGCTCGAGCTCCTTCCCGCGGGTCGCGAGGTCCCGCTGGCGTCGGCGCACGTCGACCTGACGCTCCCGGGCTTCGCGTTCCTCCTCGGAGACCTTGCGGTCTTTCGCCGCGAGGTCCTTCGCGAGCTTTTGCATGCGCTTCGTCGCCCGTTCGAGCTCCTCCCTCTGGTCGTCGAGTCCCACGTCCTGGGCTTCGAACGCTTCGGCCTGTTTGGCGAGCTTCGTGGCCTTCTCGGCAAGTTCCGCCTCGCGGGCCTCCAGGTCGGCCATCGTCCTCGGGAGCGATTTCTCCCGTTCATCGAGCGCGTGTTCCCGCTGAGACACCGCTGCCACATGGTCTCGGAGCTTATGTTCCCGTTCGCGGATCGCCTGTTCCTGGCCGGTGAGGAGCCGCTCGCGGCGTTCCGCCTCCCCGAGGCGGTCGTCGAAGACCTTCCGGGCCTCGGAGATCTTCTCCGCCTCCGCCTGCAGGTTGCCGTACAGATCGTTCATCTGTTTCCGCTCGCGTTCGAGGGATGCGGCTCGCGCATCGAGGGACGTCTCGCGGTCCCGGTAGGTGGCTTCCTTCGATGCGACCTCTCGCTCCAGCCCCCCGAGTTTGGCCTGCCGTTCCGAGAGGCTGCGCCGCTGGGCCTCGAGATCCGCGCGCGCCTTCTCGGATTCCATCGCCAGGACCTTCTTCTGAGACTCGACCTCCACGTCGCGGGACGCTCGTCGCTCTTCGAGGCGGCTCAAAATCAACCCGCTCGCCTGCTTGACCGTCTGCAGTTCGGTCCGGAGGGAGTCCAGTTCCCGCTGTCGCATCGCGCTCCGCTGGTACTCCTGTTCGAGTTCCCATTTCCGGCGGTACAGCTCCTCTTCGCGCTCGACGAGCGTTCGTTCTTGATTGCGACGGCCCTCGAGCTCCTTCTCGTACACCTCGCGCTCGCGGGCCTCCTGGGCGATCGCCTGCTCCAGCACCTCGTCCGGGTCTCCGAT
>DASWGO010000378.1:0-5024 GCA_036393695.1 Thermoplasmata archaeon | reverse complement strand
CGCTCCAGGCCGCGCGGACGACCCGCGACCGCTACGCCGTCCAGGGGGCCCTCGTCTACATCGACTCGGCCGCGGAGAAGCCGAAATTGTTCGTGTCGAAGAAGCACGGACTCTCGGGACGGCCCGATGCGGTCGTCATGGACGGGGAGCACCACATCCCAGTCGAGCTCAAGACAGGCCGGGTCCCCCGCGGGCCGCTGTTCTCTCACATCCTCCAGGTCGCGGCGTACTGCTTCCTACTCGAGGAAGAGTACGGCAAGGCACCGCCGTACGGCATCATCCGGTACGGCGAGACGTCGTTCGAGATCGAATACAACGAGGACCAGAAGAAGCTCGTCCTCCAGAAGCTCGCGGAGATGCGCACGGCAATCACGAAGGGCGAGGCCCACCGGAACCACAATCGGCCGGGCAAGTGCATCCACTGCTCCCGCCGGAGCGGGTGCCCGGAGCGGCTCGCCTAGGGCTCCTTCTTCCGGTTGCCTGACGGCACCCCGAGGCGCTCCGCAATCGCGTCCAGGCGGCCGGAGAGGTCACGAATCTCCTGCCGCATCCGCAACATCTCCTGCTCGAACGGCGTGAAGCCTTTCCCGGACAGGATGCGGTGGGACACGAACATCCCGAGGAAGATCGCGCCGATGAACGCGAAGACCGAGATGATGACGAGGCCGACGATCACCGTCAAGAACGATGAAATCAGACCCGCGGGCGTAATGAAGCCGGTCAAGACGCCGATCTCGATGGCCACGAGGACGGCGACGACGCCGAGCCAGAGGATCGTCCAGCGGGAAATCCTCATGGGAGGGCCCCCCGTTGCGGGATCACCCATCGGAAGTCTTCTCCCTGCGCAAAGCGCTTGATCTCGAGGTTCGGATTGTCCTTCTCGTCCGGGAACGTGAAGACCATCACCGTACGGCCCGCCTCTCGATCGGCCCGGACCGTCACGTTGTACTCGAAGTAGTTCTTGACCTGGTCGACCAAGTACGTGTGGATCGTGAAGGTCCCGTTCGAGGGCACCGGCGTCGGCACCCACACGTGAAGGCCGTAGGTCTCGTTTTCGTCGTGCGTGCCATTGGACGGAGGATTCGTCCCGCTGACGGAGATTCGGACCTCCTCGTACCGATACGCCTGGACGGCGGCACTCAAATAGACGATGAAGTACGACTCGTTCTTCGGCATCCCGATGATGAGGAGCGGCAGCGACGCGAGCTCCGCGGGCGGCCGTCCGATAAGGGTCGGCGTCACCAAAATGAGGGTTGCGAGGGCGAGGATCGAGACGACCATGGCGCCGCGGATCCACACGTCCCGCTCCATGGGGTGGCGATAGAGCAGACCAGCATAAACGTTCGTCGGGCGCGGCTCGACTCACGCCTCATCGGGCCCAAAATGCAGGAAGGTCGTCACGCCGAACAAGCACGCGCTGACGACCGCCGCCAAGAAGCTGGTTCCCCCGCCTTCGAAGGTGCCGTAGGCGATGACTCCGATCGCGGGGACCGCGAACGCGGCGGCACTGAAAAGCCCGCTCGAGAGCCAGAGGAATTTTCGGAGACGGTCCATGAGCGTGAGGACTGGGGCCTCCGCTTCGTTCGCGGGAGCCAGTTCCGCGTTGGGCGGCCAGAGCCATTTCCAGAGACGGTGCAGAAATGCGATGGCGGGACTCTCGCCGAGGGCCTCTGCGTGAGCGACCGGTGCCGCCGTGCCCATTGCGCGCGGCGACGCGGGGACGAGACCATGTAAGTGCCGCGCCGGTTATCGCGGCTGAATCTCACGGCGTGACTCGAATCGGATCTTCTGGTTCTATCAGACTCGGCGCATGGCTCCGCAAAGCCGATGCGACGTTCCATTGACGATGCGGTGAAAATAAAAAGGGTGGCTCTTTGCGGCCACCCAGTTGGGGGGGAGGTAATCGTGACGGACGCGCCCTCGCTCACCTCTCCGGCGGCATCCCTTCCCTTCTCACTTGTTGAGGTACTCCCGCTTGAACGACTCCGCTTCAGCGAGGGTTCGTTCCGCATCTTGCATTTTCTTGAGCTTCTCGGTGACGAGCTCCACACGCGCGTACACGAAGTCCCGAATCGCCGCCCGAACGGCCTCCGATCGGCTCGGGAAGTCGTCGACTTCCACGAGGAAATCGAGAGCCTTCAGATACCGCGCGGGCAAGCGCAAAGTGATTTTTTCCGTGTCCGCATCCCGCAAGGCCGTCACCCCACCAGTAGGTCAACTCGCCATGCATTGACCGACGAGCGTCGGACGGAATAGTGACGCGCTATATAATGGTTCCTGGAATCGAATCATTCGCAGGAACGCCTCTTCTCGTGGAACGCTCACGAAAGTCGGCCGCGCCGAGGTCGCTGCGTTCTTCGGGGCCGAGAGCGACGACGAATCGTTTATCGCTTCGGGGTCCATCGTGCGCGCGTGGTCGAGACCGCGCCGGACGCATTCCTCCTCCCGGGACCCGTCAAGATGCATCCGCGCGTCCTCGAGGCGATGGCGGCTCCCGCGATGAATCACCGCGGCCCCGAGTTCAAAGAGATTCTCTCCGAGATTCGCGGGCTCACGCAATATCTCTTCGGAACGAGCGGTGAGGTCGCCGTCCTTTCCGGGTCCGGCACTGCCGGCCTCGAGGCCGCTGTGTCCGGTCTCCTGCGCAAACAGGATCGAGTCCTGAACCTCGTGAACGGCAAGTTCAGCGAACGGTTCCACGAGCTCTGTCAGGTCTTCACGACGCCGACCGCGCTCTCGTCCGAATGGGGGACCGCGGTCGATCCGGAGAAAGTCGCCGCGGCCCTCGACGCGGGCGAGTTCAATGCGGTCACCCTCTGCTGGAACGAAACCTCCACGGGCCTCACGAACCCAATCGCGGAGATCGCGAAGGTCGTGAAGGAACACGACGCGTTCCTAATCGTCGACGGAATCACCGCGGTCGGCGGGCTCGAGAACCGCATCGAGATGTGGGGAATCGATGCGCTCGTCATGGGCTCCCAGAAATGCCTCGCGGCGCCGCCGGGACTGAGTGCGGTCGCCCTGTCGAAGGCCGCTTACGAATCCTTGTCCGCGGACACCTCGTTCTATACGAACCTGAAAGCGCACACCGACGCTCTCGCGAAGCAAGATACCCCGTTCACGCCGGCGGTCCCTCTCTTCCTCGCGTTCCGGGAGGCGTTGCGCATGTTGAAAGAGGAAGGGCTCGAGAATCGGATCGCACGGACCCGCAGGCTCGCCGAGGCCGCCAGGGCCGGATTCGACGCGCTCGATCTCCGGTTGTTTCCGGATCGCCGCTTCGCGTCGAATACTGTCACCGCCGTCCGGTATCCGGCGGGCGTGGACGATGCCGGATTCCGGAAGGAGCTTCGGGAGAAGCATGGGACGGTGGTCGCGGGCGGACAGGGGCCGTTGAAGGGGCACATCTTCCGAATCGGCCACATGGGCATCTGCGGCTTCGAGGACCTCGCGGCGGGTTTCCGGGCGTTCGAGACCACCTTGACGAGGATGGGCCATAAAGCCGTCCGGGGCGCGGCGGTGGATGCGATTTTGAAGCACGCGTGAGATTGCGGTCTCACGGTTGAGGCGGCCCAGGGGGAATTCTCCCCCTCCGTCGTTCGTTCCACCAGAGGACCGCAAAGGCTGCCGCGACCGCGATAGCCGCCGCCAGGACGAACGGCATGAGACTGCTGCTGCTGCCGCTTGGAGGAATCGAATGAAGCGGAACGACGAACTCGAAGGCGCGGGTCACGGATTGTCCTTGCGCATCCGTCACCGTGACCGAGACCCGGTAGGTTCCATTCGTCGCATAGGTGTGCGCCGGGTTCGGCGCATCGCTCTGCCCGCCGTCGCCGAAGTCCCAGCGGTACGTGTATGGCGGCGTGCCTCCCGTGACGCTCGCGGTGAAATTGACGCTGATCCCCGTCGAGCCCTCGAGAAATCGCGTCGGGGGCGTCACCGTGAGGTTAACGGCGGCCGGGGTCACGTTCACGAACAAGTAGGCGGACTGGACGGGCGTGCCGCCGGCATCGTTCACGTTCAGCCAGACCGTGAAGTTTCCACCCGTGATGTAGATGTGGACGGTGTTCGCCGCGTTGCTCTTGCTGCCGTCGCCGAACTCCCAATCGTAGGAGTACGGGGACACACCACCCGTTACAGCGCTGGTGAAGGACACGGTGAGGGGCATGGTCCCTTCGGTCGGCGTTGCGGTGATCTCCACGACGAGAGACGGCGGCGGGGGTGGCGGGACGGAAGTCACAATGACCGTTGCGGTCTGGTTCCCGGTTAACCCTCCAGTGTCCTTCGCCTCCAAGGTGACATTGTACGTGCCTGGCACGGAGAATTGGTGCTGTCCCATGGCATCGTGGGACCATGGGGTGTCCCAGACCCCGTCGCTTTCCCAATCCCACCGGACCTGGAGCAGGTTCGGCGGATCCTGAGCGTCAAACGAGGTCGAGGTGAACGTGAAGACGGTAGACGTGTCTCCGCTGGCGGGCGTCCAGCTGAAGTTCGCGTAGGGCGGCGTGTTCGTTGGCGGAGGCGGGGGCGGCGGGGGGGGCGGCGCGATGAAGGTCACGTTCACACTCGCGATCGCGGACGGGTTGTCCGCGTTGTCCCACGACTGTGCATCGATCCGGTTGATGCCCGACACTAGGGTCGCGCTGGCCGTCCAATTCGCAAGCCCCGCGGCGGGGTACCATCCGCCTCCGGACACCCGGACCTTCACGACCCGGAGGCCGCTCCCGCGGGAGTCTGAAGCGATCCCCGTCACGGCGATCGACGAAACGTTCACCGTGGCGCCGTCCGGTGGCGATGTGATTCCAACCGTAGGCGGGGCCGTGTCATTCTGAGGGGGCCTCATCAGCGGATACCGATCCATTCCGCGAACCTGGATCGGGTATGGGGTGTCGCCGATCCCGTCGGGGCCGTTGCAGATGTTCTGCGCCGGTCCGCTGCACCGGTCGGCGCCCTGATAGTTGGACCAGAAGTTGCCCCCATGAGGATAGCCGTCGTCCCAGGTGTTGGGATTCGGGGACGAATCGTAC
>DASWGO010000377.1:0-1506 GCA_036393695.1 Thermoplasmata archaeon | reverse complement strand
GCGCTCGGGTCGCTGAACTTTCCCCTCCCCTACGTTGGGAATCCTCACATCCCGGTCGCTCAGCTTCAGGGAATCACCGCACTCGACGGCCCGGGATCGGAGGGGCTGACCCGGCGCCAGACATACGCGGTGACCGAAGTTCGCGGCACGAACCGAATCCCACTCTTTCAGACTCAGAAGCTCGTGGCCGTTCCGTCCAATGTAGGCCCGGCCACGATGCCGAATTACGAGGCCCTGGCCGCGCAGGGGATCTACTCTGACGCGAGCGGGATCCGGGTCTTCGCCGGCCAGCGCACGGAGACCTTTTACATCGATCTCGGCGCGGTCTTTGACACGGCCAACCTGCGCCGCTTCCCGCCCGTGCTCACTCAGAGGGAGGATGCCCGCAATGCCCGCAATCCGTTCGGGGTGAATCGGTTCAGCGGCTTCAACGTCCATACGATCGCCATCGAGGTGCCGATCACGCGAGTCACGCTGGACGCCGCGCACCCCGTCATCGGCATGTACGCGAGTACGAGTCGGATGGACGCCACGGGTACCTTCAAGCAGGTCTCGCGGATGGCGAACCCGCTGGTCAACGAGCTCATCATCGACACTCCGTCCAAGGACCGCTGGAACGCGTCGGAACCCGAGGACGAGGCGCAGTTCCAGGACTTCTATAAGAACCCCTCGCTCGCGCTCGCGTTGTCGCTCATCTTCAATATCCCCGTCCCGGCAACGCCGCGGACCGACCTCATGAGCGCGCTGCTGAAGTACCCGGGGCAGCCACTGGCCGGGACCGATTGCGGGTCCCCCTGCGCGGAGCTCCTCCGACTCGACCTCGGCGTTGCCCCGACGGCTCCCGAAGACCAGAAGCGGCTCGGCCCCCTCGCCCACGATAAGAAGGGGAAGCCCACGCCCGACCCCGCTGGCTGGCCGAATGGCCGGCGGCCCAACGACGACGTCACTGACATTGCCCTCCGAGTCGTCGCCGGTGTGCTCAGCGGCCAGACATGTTGCACGGGTTCCCCACACAACCGACTCGGCGACGGCGTCAACTTCCTCGACAACGCCCCCGGAACGGGCGTGACCAGCAACGGCATCACGAAAAAGTTTCCGTTCCTTCCGACGCCCCACGACGGCCGGACCCCCCTGCGCGTCGATCGCGATGAGCGGGAGGACGAGCGGGACGACTAGCCTAGGTAGCGCGACTTTGTGAGGAAGGCGATGCAAATGCGAGCTCATCGATACGTGGGCGTGACAATCCTCTCGGCTTTCGTCCTTGCCGGACTCTGGCCACGATCGCTCCTGGCGCAGAGCACGAGCGCGGACCGGAGCATCGGCCTCGTCCAGCGCCAGGTGACGCGCAAGCCCTACGATGCCACCGCGTATTACCGCCTGGGCGACGCCTACATCCAGAAGGCCCGCGAAAGCGGAGACGTGACCTACTTCGACCTCGCGGAACGGGCCCTGCGGAAGGCGCTGGAGCTCGCGCCCCGGTACAGCGACGCCGCGCGCCACCTGGCC
>DASWGO010000376.1:0-3964 GCA_036393695.1 Thermoplasmata archaeon | reverse complement strand
CATGCGCCGCAAGAGATCCGTCTTCGCCTTCTCCGAGTCCACGCGGCCGACGTAGTCCTCGCGCCGCATCGAATGACCGTTCGAGCGTTCGTAGTGCCAGAAGTAGAAGTACCGCCGGCCATCGAAATCCCGGACCCTCGCGCCGCAGCCGATTTCCATCGTTTATACCTCTAAGTAGAGGTATATCGTACCCGGGCTTGAAGCCTCCGGTGGGGTGCGCGAATCGTCCGCGCGAGTCGCCCGGAACAATCCTTTTATGGGCTCCGCGACTCTCGACGGTCCGTCGATGGGCGACCCGAAACTCCGGGAGAAGACGTGGGAGCCGGCCTATGAGGAAGACGTCCTGAAAGCGTGGCGGGCCGAGCCGGACCTGTACCGTTTTGCCCCGGATCCCGGGCAGCCGACGTACGTGATCGACACGCCGCCTCCGTATCCGAGCGGCTCCTGGCACGTCGGCGCCGTCATGGCATACGCGATGATCGACATGATCGCCCGCGCGCAGCGCATGCTCGGACGCGCGGTCCTGTTCCCATTCGGCCTCGACCGGAACGGGATCAACATCGAGCGCACGGTCGAACGGAAGACGGGCAAGGCGCTCCACCGCTGGGACCGCGAGGCGTTCATCCAGGAATGCCGCAAGGAGATCGAGGCGATCGGCAACGGCCTGCTCGAGCTCGCGGTCCGCGTCGGCATGTCGGCGGACTTCGACCACACGTACTACACGGACTCCGACGAATACCGCGCGTTCAGTCAGGCGATCTTCCTCGAGCTGTGGCCGAAAGGACTCTTCTACCGCGGGGAACGCCCGATGTTCTGGTGTCCCGTCTGCGAGACCCCGCTCGCGGAGGCCGACATCGACTACGAGGAGCGACCCTCGAACCTCGTGTGGATGAAGTTCCCGCTCACGCCGAAGAGAGAGCTCCAAATCGCGACGACGCGACCGGAGCTGCTCGCAGCGTGCCGAGCAGTGATCGTCCATCCCGACGATGCGCGGTTCGCAGACCTCCACAGCAAGAAGGCCCGGGTCCCGCTGTACGATCACGAGGTCCCGATCCTCGCCCATTCCACCGCAAGACCGGAGTTCGGGAGCGGGGCCGCGATGATCTGCTCGTACGGCGACATGGTCGACCTCCAGCTCTTCCGCGAACTGCGACTCGAACCCGTGAAGGCGATCGACGAACACGGCAAGATGACGGACGCCGCGGGACCGTTGAAAGGCCTGAAAGTCGACGCGGCCCGCGCGAACGCGATCGAACTCCTCCGGGCCGGCGGATTCCTCGAGAAGCTCGAGCCGATCCAACACCAGACGCCAATCTGCTCGCGCACCCTGAACCCGATCGAGTTCCTCTCCTCGGATGCGTGGTACCTGAAGCAGCTCGAGTTTCGCGACGACCTCCGTCGCCTGGCACAGGAGATGGAGTTCCGGCCGACGCGGCATCGGCAGCTCGTCCTCGACTGGATCGATAGCCTGACGATCGACTGGCCGATCTCCCGGTTGCGGTACTACCATACGGAGATCCCGCTGTGGTACTGCAAGAAATGCGGCGAGACGCTCGCGCCGCCTCCGGGGAAATACTACCGACCGTGGAAGGATCCCGCGCCGTTCTCGAAATGCCCGAAGTGCAGCTCCAAGGAGTTCGTCGGCGAGCAGCGCGTGTTTGACACCTGGATGGACTCGAGCGTGTCAAATCTCTACCTCACGCGCTACCGGACGGACCCGAACTTCTTTGCCGCGAACTTCCCCGTCTCGCTTCGGCCCCAGGGCCGGGAGATCGTCCGGACGTGGCTCTACTATACGATGCTCAAGTCATGGCTCGTGCGGCGATCGAAGCCGTTCCACCGCGTCTTCATTCACGGCCTTGGCCTCGACGCCCGCGGTCGCGCGATGCACCGCACCCAGGGGAACGTAATCGACCCATGGCCCTTGATCAAGAAGCACGGCGCCGACGCGATCCGGCTGTTCGTTGCCGGCGAGACGAACCCGGGAGACGACTTCCGGATCAGCGAGGCGAAGATCGGCGGCGGCGCGAAGTTCGTCACGAAGCTCTGGAACGTCGCGCGCTTCATCTCGTCGTTCGACGCGCCCGAGGCCGGGAAGCTCCAGCCCTCCGACGAATGGATCCTCGCAGAATTGAACCGGCTGGTGGAATCGTGCCGCGGCGCCTACGAGGACCTGAACCTGTTCCTCCCGGCGAACCGGGCTCGGGACTTCCTCTGGAACCTGTTCGCCCCGCACTACATGGAAATGGTGAAGGCCCGCGCGTACGAAGGCGACACGGGTGCGCGATGGACGCTCCACGCGTGTCTGCGGGATCTGCTCCGGCTCCTCGCGCCGGTCACGCCCTTCTCGACGGACAAGATCTGGCGGTCCGTGTATGACGGGAGCGTGCACGCGGAGCGTTTCCCGATGCCGCGAGACGGCATCCCAGCCTCGCGGGCGGACTTCACGGACGGACTCCTGGCCTTCAATGCGGACGTCTGGAAGCGGAAACGGGACCAAGGCCTGTCGTTGAACGTCGAACTCCCGGGAGTCGAAATCCCTCCGAGCCTGAAGCCGTTCGAAGGCGACTTGAAGCGGATGCATCACCTCGCGTGAGGTCGAGCATCATGACGGTTGACCCCGATCGACTCGCGGGGACCCTGATCTGCGCGGGGGCGATTGCCGGGCTGATCAGCTCCATCTCCACGCTGTTCGTTTTCCTGGGTGTCCCATCGTTCGGGCTCGTCCTGTTACTCGGCATCTACTCATTCAGGAGACGGAAGGAGGGGCGGCTCCTCGCAGGGGCCGTGGTTTGGTTCGCCGCTCTGGGCGCCCTCGAAGGGTTCTACATCATCTTCTTCTATCGCGGCTACGGCCTGCTCCTGGCCGACTACTATTGGAAGGCCTCGATCACGATCCTCGGGATGGCGCTCGCCGTCGCGGGCGCGGTGATCAAGCTCCTCCTCCCTCGGCGAGCCTGATGGGGCCCGCGTCGGTCACCCTTTCCGCAACACGATCGTGAGGACGTCGGAGTCTTTCAGCGGATGATCGAGGCCGACCTTCTGACCCGGGAACTGAGCGGACGGACCCCACACGTTCGCGTATCGGAATCGCTTGCGCCAATCGCGGTGGATCGCGTCGCACACCATACCGACGTCGGAATCCTGCTTCACGATCATCGGATCCGCCATGTCCGCTTCCTTTCCTTGCGGCTTCAGGAAGACGCGCATGAACCGGAGGGTCGAGTAGATCTCGTCCTTCAGGCGCGTGAGACCGACGCCCTTCTCCGCCGAGATCGGGACGAGCTTCCATCCCGGAAGCTTGGCCTGGAGCTGCTTCACGTAGTCCGAGGAGACGAGGTCGATCTTGTTCACGACGACGAACGCCCGCAGGAACACGCGGTTCCCTGCGAGGACGTCGATGATTTGGTCTTCCGTGATGTCCTGCCTCACGACGACGGTGCCGTTCAGGTAGCCCCACTCCCGGCAGATGTCCGCGACCATTTCGGCGTCGAGCTTCGTCAGCTTGACCGTCGGATTCACGGTGAGACCGCCGCGGTTCGCCTTCGTCAGGGTGACGTCCGCAGGCCGCTCGTTGAGGCGGATCCCGGCGAGATGCAGTTCGTCCGCGAGGACGTCGACATGGGTCTCGAACACGTCGATCATCAGGAGGATCAGATCGCACGCGCGGGCGACAGACAGGACCTCCTTCCCGCGCCCGCGGCCTTTCGAGGCGCCGCGGATGAGCCCGGGCATGTCGAGCACCTGGATCTTCGCCCCGCGGTGCTCCATGAGGCCGGGGATCACATCGAGGGTCGTGAAGTCGTACGCGGCCACCTCGCTGGTCGCGTCCGTGATCTGATTCAAGAGGGTCGACTTGCCGACGCTCGGGAAGCCGACCAGCCCGACCGTCGCGTTCCCGCTCTTCTTGACCGCGTAGCTCGGCCCTCCGCCGCCCCCCTTGAGGCGCCGCGTCTCCTGCTCG
>DASWGO010000375.1:0-3460 GCA_036393695.1 Thermoplasmata archaeon | reverse complement strand
CGACCCCTCAGGCGCGCGAGCAGGGCGGCCGAATGCGGGGCCGTTCGGGATGGAATCAGGGATGGGCCTCGAGACGGCGCAGCGCACCGGGAACCAGTCGTTCCTCGACTCCTTTGGCTTCGCACGTCCGAAGGTCCTCGTGATTGGCTGTGGGGGCGCGGGCGGGAACTCCGTCCATCGGTTGCACCGCATGGGGATCCACGGGGCCCGGACGGTCGTCGTGAACACGGACGCGGTGCATCTCGATTCGATCCAAGCGGACCGCAAGCTCCTGATTGGCCGAGGCGTGACACACGGCATGGGGGCCGGCGGTCGGCCGGAAATCGGAGAACGGTGCGCCGAAATCTCCGAGCAAGAACTCCGGAACCAGATCGGGGACGCGGACCTTACGTTCATCACGGTCGGGCTGGGCGGCGGGACGGGGACCGGGGTCGCACCCCATGTCGCGGAACTCGCTCAGGCGGCGGGGAGCGTCGTGATCAGCCTGGCCACGACGCCGTTCCGAGCGGAACGCGGCCGCATGGCGAATGCCCGTGCGGGCATTCAACGTCTCCGGGACCGGACGGATTCGCTAATCCTTCTCGACAACAACCGCTTGCTCGATCTCGTCCCGAACCTCCCGGTCGAGCAGGCCTTCGCCGTGATGGACCATTTGATCGGCGAGGTGGTCAAGGGCATCACGGAATCAATCACGGTCCCTTCGCTCATCAACTTGGACTTCAGCGACGTGCGCACGATCCTCCAGTCGGGCGGCACGTCGACGGTCTTCTACGGCGAGAACGCAGACGATGACACGGACAAGCTCGTCCGAGATACCCTCGAAAATCCCCTCATTGAGGTCGACTATCGCGGCGCCAACGGGGCGCTCATCCATATCAGTGCGGGCCCGGGTCTGCCTCTGAGGACTGCCCACGAGGTCGTTGAAGGCTTGACCGCTGCGATGCGGCCCGATGCGAACGTGATCTTCGGCGTGCGAGTGGACCGCAAGTACGCGGGAGTCGTCCGCGTCCTAACAATCATGACCGGGGTGCGTTCGCCCCTCGTCGAGGCGGTTCGGGAGTCCGTCTCCCTCGCTGACGTCGTGACGGACAAGCCCTTGCCACGAGCCGTCGAGGACGAGCTCCCTCGGACCAACCGACGACGCTGATCTCAGCGCGCGGGAGGCGGCGGCAGCATGACGGCCGAGGTCGAGTCTTCCTCGATCGCCTGAGTGAGGTGCTTCGGCTTCAATCGGACGCGGATCGTCTCCGGCTTGGGTTTGATCATATTCCATCCGGCCCGCGTCACCGCCCCGCCGACCATCGCGAGGATCACGTACATCCCGAAGGTAAGGAACGTGATCGCGACCGGTTGGAGGATCCCGCTCAAGTCGAAACTGACGTTCAGACCGGAGGTCGGGTCTCCCACGCTTTCTCCGGACCGGGTCTGCGTCGGGACCACCTGCACCTGGGCGAGAGCGCGGCTCTCCTTTCCGTTGACGTCGGTCGCGATCAGGCTGATCTGGTAGACGCTGGCATTCGCGTACCGGTGCACGCCCGGATTCGGTCCTGCGACCCGCGTACCGTCCCCGAAATCCCACTGCCAGGAATTGATGGCCGCACCGCCCTGGCGGGAGGTGTCCTGGACGGTCGCGTTGAAATCGGTCGAGTCCCAACGGAACGACGCGGTCGGACCGGCGGGGGCTTGGTTCTGCGGGAATTGACTCCGGAAGAAGTCTCCCGGAGCCGTCGCGATGGCGAGCGCGTGGGAGAAAGTGAACAGGAGGAGGCCCAGGCCAAGGGCGAGGACGCCGATCCCCATCAGCAGCTCCACGTGCTCTCGCTTCAGGAAAGCCATCCGGCGCTCGATGCAAGTGAGCCGCATAAAGCCGAAAGCTTCGGTTCTCAAGTCCGAGAAAGGAGAATACGAATTAGCCCCGGAAAATAGGGCGTGCGCTCAGGAGCGGTGCCTCCGCAAGGGGTCGGAACGGGAGCCCTTTCGTGTCGGCGGCGATCCGTTTGCGGAGCGCGTCAATCGACATCTCCGTCTGCTCCTTGGTCCCGCGGACCCGGACGTTGAGGTTCCCGCTATTGACCTCTTTCTGGCCGATCACCACGATGTACGGAACCCACTCCTTCTCCGCGGTTCGGATCTTCTTGCCCAAGGTGTCGTCCGAATCATCGAGGTCCGTGCGGAGGTCTGCGAGCCGGTCGAGGACGGTCCGGGCGTAGGCGAGATGGTCCTGACTGACCGGCACAATGCGGATCTGGGTCGGCGAGAGCCAGATCGGCAGCATTGGAGGCGTCCCCCGTTTGGCCGCTGCGGCCGCCTTCTCGAGCAGGGCATACAAGATACGCTCGACCGCCCCGCTTGGGGAGAGATGCAGGATCAGCGGATGGCGCTTCTTCCCCGCCTCGTCTGCGTAGGTGATGCCGAAGCGCTCCGCGTTCTCCGTGTCAATCTGGTCCGTCGTGAGGGCGGCGGCCTTGTCGTTCGCGTCGACGAAGTTCCATTCGTATTTCATGATGAAGTAGAAGAACTGCTCGGACCACATTTCGACGAGGATCGGTTTCCCCCATCGCTTGGCGTACGCGGTCACGAAGTCCTTGTTGGCGTCCCAGAACGGCTGCGTCACGCGCATTCCGACTTCGAAGTCGTCGGGCATCGAGAGGCCGCAGTCCTCGAGGAGGTTCCATGCCACTTCGAGGCGGACCATCACCTCCTCCTTGGCCATCTCGAGGTCGGAGACCAGGGCATGGCAGTCCGGCATGGTGAAGGCCCGCAACCGTCGGAGGCCGGCGACCTCGCCGCGCTGCTCCGCGCGGAACGAATACCGTGTGAGCTCGTACAGCGGCAGGGGCAGCTGCTTGTACGAAATCACCATGTCCTTCATGATCAGGAACTGCCCGAAGCAGGCGCTGAAGCGCAAGAACGTCCGCTTGTTCGGCGTCTGGACGATGTATTGACGGGCGGGGAATCGGGCCAAGTAGGACTTCAACGCGGGGTGCTCCAAGTCGTACATGACCGGACTCTCGACTTCCATCGCGCCGTATTCCCGGAGCCGCTCGGTGATGAACTCCTCCAAGAGGCCTTTGATCAAACGGCCCTTCGGATAGTACCGCAGATTCCCCGGATCAGATCCCGGCTCGTAATCGACGAGCTCGAGCTCCCGCATCAGTCGCACGTGGGGCGGTTCCTCCTTCGCCTCCCGGGACTTCGCCATCTCGTACGTCGCGAACCTCCGAAGCTGGTCGTGTCCCTCGAAGGGATATCCGCTCACTTTCCCGTCCTTGATTGACAGGTGGTGCATGTGCCCTTCCGGCTCGAGGATATGCCAGTCGGAGACGAGCTTCGCCTCCGCCTTCACGGCGTCGGAGACCTCCTCCTTGCCGTCGGCGGTCCCTTCTGCGACGATCTCGCGGGACAGCTCGCTGAGCGGGTGGCCCTTCACGGCGACTCGGAAGGATTTGTAGTACCCGAA
>DASWGO010000374.1:0-7556 GCA_036393695.1 Thermoplasmata archaeon | reverse complement strand
TTCGGGTCCTTCATCTCGTCGTCCGTCATCGAGTCCATGATGATCTTGAATCGTCGAAGGCGCGCCTGCGTGTTCTCCATGTCCGCGTCCTTCATCTTGCCGCCCACACCCGGGATGAGCGAGGCGAGCTTGCGCATCGGGCCCATGTCCGTCAACATCTCGATCTGTTCGTACATCTCGTGAAGCGTGAACTTCCCCGCCATGATTTTCTTCGTCAGCGCCTCGGCCTTCTGCGTGTCGATGGCTTCTTGCGCGCGTTCGAGGAGCGTCTCGAGGTCGCCCATGCCCAACAAGCGCGAGATGAACCGGGGCGGCTCGAACTTCTCGAGGTCATCGATCTTCTCGCCGACGCCGATGAAGACGATCGGCGCCTTCACCTCGGCGACCGCGGACAGGGCGCCGCCCCCTTTCGCGGTCCCGTCCAGTTTCGTGACGATGACGCCCGTGATTCCGACCGCGTCGTGGAACGCCTTCGCTTGCGGCCCGGCCTGCTGCCCCACGGTCGCGTCAAGCACGAGGAGTCGCTCGTCCGCCGTAACCGCCTTGGCGACGCCTTCGATCTCCGCGATCAAATCGGGCTCGAGCGCGTGCCGACCGGACGAGTCCACGATGATGACGTCGGTCCCTTCGAGCGCCTTCACGCCGGCCTTGGCGATCTTCACGGCGTCCTTTCCTGACGGATTCCCGTAGAACGGCGCGTTAATCTGTTCCGCGAGCTGCTTCAGCTGATCGTACGCCGCAGGCCGGTGCACGTCCGCCGCGACGAGGCCCGTGGAGAGGCCTTTCTTCTGGAAGAACTTCGCGAGCTTCCCCGCGGTCGTCGTCTTGCCTTGCCCGTACAACCCCACGAGCAGGATTCGCTGCTTCTGGAGGGGGACCTCCCGGGTCGTCCCCAAGATCTTGACGAGCTCCTCGTAGATGATGCGGACAACGTGCTCGCGCGGGCTCATGCCCGGAGGCGGTTTCTCCTCGAGCGCCCGCCGCTGGAGCTGCTTCGTGATCGCCAGGGCGAGCTGGACGTTAACGTCCGCTTGGATGAGGGCGCGCTGGATGTCGCGGACGATCTCCTTGATGAGCGACTCGTCGATGTAGCTGGCGCCCGCGATCTTGCGGAGCGCTTCGCGCAGCGAGCCGCCGAGTTTCTCGAGGACCATCGGACGTCTCCAAAGTGTGGAGGCACGTTAAGGTTGGCGGTGCAAGAAGCGCGTTCGCGCATCGTTCAGGTAAGAAAAAAGGGAAGGGAGGGCTAGCCTTGTCAGAAGGGATGGGATGCACTCTAACGAACTAGCCCAAAATTCCCCCGGAATCGTATTCGGAATTGGCTACTTAACACTTTGTAAAATCTGGGAGCGCCGATGGCGGGGACAACCGCCGAGCGTCCGGGTCTGACAAATCGCTGGCTTGGGGCCGGTGTCCCCGGGCATCTAGCCGTGCTATACTAAGTATATTCCTCTTAGGAGGGTCAGGGCGGCCACCTAGGGTCCGCGTCAACGGAGGCCGACGTTGGGGCGGACTCAGAGGTATCCCGACTTCTGGAGCGTGAGGAGGTCCTCGGTCGACAGCTTCTCGCCCTTCTTGAACCGCTCGAAGATGAGTTCGGCCTCTTTCTTCGCGTCGACCTCTTCCGCGACTTCTTCGGTGACGCCGCGGCTCTTCATCCAGATTCCGTGAATGATCTTGTCGTAATCGTGGACCTGGCGGATGTGCTCGATGTGCTTGCGGTGCTCCTCGTCCGCGAGCATTTTCGTCTTGATGAACTCCTCTTGCGCCCGATCGGCCTCCCGGCGGAGGTTGTCGCCCTGCTCGTATAGGGCGGTCATCTGGTCGTGCTCCGCTTGGGCCTTCTCCGCGAGCTCGGAGACGCGCTTGTGGGCGTCTTCCGCGAGGTCCCGCGCGGACTTCAGCTCGTCCTTCATCTTCCGGACGTCCTCGTTCTCCTCGAGCGACTTCTCGAGTTTCTTGACCTCCGCCTGCAGGTGTTGGATCTCGTCGATCAGCGCGCGTTCCTTGTCGACCGTCAGGACGGAGGTCATCTGTCGGAACTCGAGTCGCTTCAATTCCTGCTGGAGCTTCCCGAGCGGCACGGCGCCACGGGGGAGCTTCCTCCGCTTCAGTTCGCTGAGTTGGTCCTGGAGATCGTTGACCCGGCGGTTGTAGCGGTCGCGTTCCTCTTTCGCGGCCTTGACCTGGGCATTCAGTTCGTCCCGCTGGATCCGGTGTTGGGTCGCCTCTTCGACGAGCGCCCGGACCTGGGCGTTCAGGGCGTCGCGCTTCTCGACCCATTCCCGCGTCTTGTCGTTCAGCTCGTCGCGACGCCGGCGGTGGCGTTCCGCCTCTTGGTTCTCTCGCTCCCGCTTCAGCTGTAGATCATCCAGCACCGAAACCCTCTCGAGACCGGCTGGTGGGAAGTTGCGAAGAATACCTCGGCTTATAAAACTTCCCGCAGGTGTTCTCGGAATCCGGAAGGGACGCAAGCGATAACGGGGTCGCAAACTCAAATAGCGTCACATTTCATGGTAACCGGGGTTCCGTGAGCCGTATCGCGTTCATCGGGTTCGTCGTCCTCCTCGCGGTCTTGCTCGGCACCGGCGCGCCCGCGTTCGCGGAACGAGTCCCGTCGCCCTCCCCGGATGCAACGAGTTACACCCTGGCTCTCGCGGCGGATCGGCGGTCCGCGGAGCGGAACGAGACGATCGCATACACGATCTGGCTGAACGTCACGGGCGGCGGTTCTCTCCAGCTCGTCAACGTGAACTTCACCGTCGACCCGGACCTGATCCTCGTCAATACGTCGATTACGCTCCCGTTCTCGTGCGGGACCAACAGTTCCAACGCGACGTTCGCAGAGTGGCAATGCAGTTTCCTCCGCTCCGGCCGTTCGTACCGATTCACTGTGCCGGTCGTCGTCGATGCGAACGCGACCCGCGGCCGATCGCGGGTTGCGACCGCTCAGGCGATCGAGCTGGGAGCTGGCCCGGCCATCCCGAGGATCGCCCAGATCCGCGTCTTTATTCTGATCGGCGTCCTCGCCCTTCAGGTCGGCGCCACTCCTTCCTCGCCGCCCGTGTGGGGAAGTCGGATCACGTTCGTCGTGAACGTCACGAACATCATCACGACGGATGTCGACCCTGCGGACGTCCAGAACTTGACCGCGTACAACGTGCGCATCACGATCGGCATCAGCCCGTTGCTCGAAGTCGGGAGCGCGACCCCCCGGCTTCTCATCTTGAGCTATCTGACCCCGAGTGAAAATGTCAACGTGAACTTCACCGGAATCGTCTCATCCAACGCAACGATCGGCGATCCGGTGTGGGTCAACGCGACCGTCCTCTACGAGGACATCGCGAACCGCTCCATCGGTCCGAAGTTCGACGAGCAGCTCCTCACCGTCCAGGCGCCACCCCCGCTGCGGACCGATCTCACGTCGGTCCTCGCCGTCCTCGCCTTCGCCCTGCTGGCCATCCTGGCGGCGGTCCTCATCGCCCCGGTCCTGGGCGAGCGCAACCTCGCAATCGACGAGGTTTTCCTCGTCCACCGGAGCGGGATCCTAATTCAGCATCTCAGCCGGGGACCCGGTCTGCGGAAAGACGACGACCTCGTTGCGTCGATGTTCGTCGCGATCCAGGAGTTCGTCCGCGACTCGTTCGATACGAAAGCGACCCTCGACGAGCTGTCGTTCGCGGGGCGAAAGGCGGCGGTCCTCCGCGGCCGTCACGTCGTCCTCGCAGCGCTCGTCTCCCGCGGCAACCCGCGGTACCTCTTCCCTCAGATGAAGGCCGTTGAGCGGGCCCTGGAAAAGGCTCACGGCCCGGCGCTCGTCGATTGGGACGGTCGGGTCGCGGGCCTCGATCAGACCGGGCCGATCCTCGAGTCATTCCTGTCGGGCGGCTTCCGACGGATGCACGGAGGGTGGAAATGATGGGGCGAGCTCTCGGGCGGTGGGGCCCGAGGATCGTCGGCGATACCGGCTCCCAGGCGGCCGTGATCCCGCGCGGGCCGCCTCCTGCAGCCAGCCACCCCGTGAGGAGGTGTCCCCATGCCCGTTGAGCGTCCGGACACCGCATCCCTGGTCCGGCAACGTCTCTTGGCGAACGCGGACGACGTCGATGCCCTCTTTGTCCTCGCCGCCCTTCGGGTCCAGGATGGCTACCTGGAGGAAGGCCTGACGATCCTCGACCGCGTGCTCCGGATCGACCCGCGGTACCCGGGCGCCTGGCGCTTCAAGGCGAAGCTCCATCGAATGCAGGGAGCGACGTCCGCGGAACAATCCGCGCGCAAGCGGGCCGAGGACACGGAGAAATGAAAATGGCCCCCGACGTCGTCAAGCTCAAAATCTGCATGGCCGGGGAGGGTGCCGTCGGCAAGACCTCCCTGATCCGCCGGTATGTGCTCGACCAATACGACGACCGCTACGTCGCAACGCTCGGCACGAAGATCACGAAGAAGAGCGTGACCGTCGCCAATCCGTTCGGCCCCGACCCCCTCCAGGCCGACGTGATCCTGTGGGACATCATGGGCACGTCGACCGTGCGGGAGCTGCTGAAGGAAGCGTACTACCACGGCGCCCAAGGCATCCTCGCGGTCGCCGATCTTACGCGACGGGACACGTTGATCGCCCTCGACGAGTGGGCGCGGTCGATCCGGTCGGTCGCGGGGGACATCCCGACGTACGGCGTGGTGAACAAGGCGGACCTCGAGAAGGATCGGGCCCTGCCGGCGGCGGAGGTCGAGGCGTTCTTCCGGCAGCGCGCCTGGCCGTGGTCGTACGCGAGCGCGAAGACCGGGGCCGGCGTCGACGAGACGTTCGTGCGACTCGTGAACCACGTGCTGTCGAATCGGGCCTGACCTAGGCGATCCGCCAGCGGCGATGGGCCTCGGCGCCTTTCGTGAAGCAATAGTGGACCGTGTTGAATTCGGTCCGCATCGCACCGACGTCGGAGGCGACCTTCTCCGGCGGCTCGTGCTTGACGGCGACGCGGGCGAACAGGTCCGCGACCTCGTCCATCTCCGATTCCCGCATTCCGAGCCGCGTGAGCTCCTGCGTCCCGAGGCGGATGCCGCTCGGCTTCACCGAAGACGTGTCCCACGGAAGGAGGTTCTTGTTCGTGATGATGTTCGCCTTCTCCAGGTCCCCGGCGACTTTCGCGCCACCGCCGAGGGCCGCGACATCCAGGGCGATCGCGTGGCTCTGTGTGAAACCGTGCTTCTCCGCGAGGACCTGGATCCCGCGTCCGTGGAGCGCCTGGGCGAGGGCCTTCGCGTTCCGGACAATCTGCGCGGCGTAGTCGCGGCCGAATTCCAGGAATTCCGCGAGCGTGATCCCGAGGGCCGCCATCGCATGGAGATGGTGGTTCGACACGACGCCGGGGAAAACGGCCCGTTGCAGCCGCTTGATGAACTTCTCGTCCTCGGAGTCGGAGAGCAGGATCCCATGCTGCGGTCCCGGCAGCGTCTTGTGGGTCGAGCCCGTGAGGACGTCCGCGCCCTCGTGGAGCGGGTCCTGGAATTGTCCGCCGGCGATCAGGCCCATCACGTGCGCCCCGTCGTACCAGACGTGGCAGCCGGCTTCCTGGAACGCGTCCCGCAGCTCCCGGAGGGGCGTCGGGAACAAGAAGACGCTCTGCCCGAACGCCGCGACCTTCGGCTTCACGAGCCGAAGCAGTTTCGCAGTCCCGTCCACGTCGATGTTCATCCGGTCGACGTCGAAGGGATAGTTCACGTTGTTCACCCCGCGCATCCCCGCGGCCCCGAACTTCGCGGAGCTGATGTGGGCCCCGTGGCTCAGGGCCACGGACGTCATGATGTCGCCCGGCTCGAGGAGGGCGAAGTACACGGCCATGTTCGCGACCGTGCCGCTGATCAGCCGCGGATCCATGTGCCGCACGCGGAAGAGCTTCTTGGCGAGGGCCACGACCCGGTCCTCGACCTCGTCGACGAAGACGTTCCCCTGGTAGTACCGCCCGTGCGGGAGGCCTTCCGCGTAGCGGTCGCCGAAGTCCGACAGCAGCATCTCCCGCGCCATCGGACTGATCACGTTCTCGGACGCGATCATCGGGAGGGACTTCGAGAACCACGCATGGTGGCGGTCCACCTGTTCGTTGATGAAGGCGGCGTCCTCGTTCATCCGAGACCGAACGGGAACCGACGCGCCGGATAAATACGTTGACTCGGGCTAGAAGCAGTGGACCTTCCCTTCGACGATGCGCTCGGTCATCTTGTAGATCTTCTCGAGCTCCTCGTCGATCAGGGCTTCCGCGTCTTTCTGGAGGGAGCTGAGGTGGGTGCCCTTCTCGGGGATGATCTGGGCGGTCGCCGCCTGCGGCTCGTCGATCGGGTTCCCGATCTGAGAGACGATGCGGACCCAGACCTCCTTCACCTTGCCTTGATGCTCCCGCACCAGGCGGTCGGCGATGTCGAACGACAGGAGGTTGTACAGCTTGCCGACATGCGTCACGGGATTCTTGCCCGCCGCGGCCTCCATCGACATCGGCCGGTATGGGGTGATGAGGCCGCTGACCCGGTTTCCGCGGCCCACGCTGCCATCGTCCCCGTTCTCCCACGACAGCCCGGTGACGGTGAGATAGAAGATCCCGGCGTCGTAGTTGTCGCCCGTGTTGATGTCCACCTTCACCGAGCGGTCCGTATACTTGACCGCGTTGTCAAGGAGCCGCTCCCGGAGTTCCTCGACGACACTTCGGTAGTGGTCCTTGTCCGGCACGTACCTGTCGACGAACGCGGCCGCGATCGTGAGTCGCATCTCGTCGTCGTGCCGGACGCCCATGACCTTGATGTCCTGCCCGACCTCCTTGAGGTCCTTCTTCAGCGGCCCGTTGATCAACTGCTCCGTCTGCAAGACGACGGTCTCCAACTCGGAGAAGGGGGCAAATCCCACGCCGAACGAGGTGTCGTTCGCGAGGTGCTTCTGCGTGTCGTACAGACCGCGGAGGTCCACCGACCCCTGACCGATCTTGCAGTCCAGGGTGACGTCCGCGTCGACATTGAGGTTCGTGCAGTTCGTCGTGAGATAGTCGTGGGCGGCCTGGATCGCGACCGTGCGGTACGGGAGGCGCTCGCCATTGACCATCGTCGTCGCCCGGCCGACCAAGAGGATGTACGCGGGCTCGAGGAACACCCCGCCGCCGAACTTCGGCGCGCTCTGTCCTCCGACGACCTCGACCTGGTCCGTGTTATGATGGAGGATACGCCCGAACCGCTGGAGATACATCTTCGACAGCGCACGCGAGACGATTTCCGCGAGGCCGTCCGCGATGCTGTCCGGGTGGCCGATCCCCTTGCGCTCGACGATTTCCGAGCTCTGCTGTTCGATCGGCGTGTGGATGAGTTCTTCGACGTAGATATTTCGCGCCACGGAAAGCCTCCGACGGCTGTGCGGCGTGGATGCGGAGGTGCATATATGGCTTTTGTCGCCGGGCTGCGAGATGTCGACGGGACCTCTGGGAACACGCCGCCCTCCTGGCCGCGGTCCATCAGCCAATAATATGCAATGGTCATGAAAATTCCGGCAGGAATATGTACCGCATGCCCATTGCCCGTCC
>DASWGO010000373.1:0-5057 GCA_036393695.1 Thermoplasmata archaeon | reverse complement strand
TTTGGAAGGCGACAACCCGTTGCCGCTCCTCGGCGGTGTGATTACCGGAATCGGCTTCCTCGGGGCGGGGGCCCTCATCCGTGCGAACGATCGCGTCTTCGGCTTCACGACGGCGGCGCTCGTCTGGGCGATGGCGGCGCTTGGGGTTGCGGCGGGGGCCGGCCTCTATCTGCTCGTGTTCGTCAATTACGCCGTGGTCTGGGCGGTCGTCATCACGGATCGGTTCCTCGAAGGGCGCGGCTTTGGTTCGCACGCGAAGATCGTCCACCTGACGATCGCGAACCCTGTCAGCGCGCAAGACCTCGATGTCATCCTGCCGCCCTCATTCTCCAAATTCGAGCGGGTCCATGTGGACAAAGAGGCCCACCAGGTAAGCGTGACGGCCCAGGTGCGGCTCAAGCCGACCGCCGTCGCCGGCCTCCTCGAGGCCCTCCGACGGAACGAGAAGGTGCGGAAGTTCGAGATCGAGTGAGGCTCACCCGGACTCGAGGAGATCGCTGTACGACGAGGCCATGAGGTCCTCCTCGGGGATCTGGAAGTATCGCCGCAGGGCCTCCAGCGTCTTCTGGCCTTCCTCGCGTTCCGAGTCGTCCGCGAGGATCTTTTCGAACTCGAGGAACTTGCCCAAGCCCGTCACCGTGTCGAGGTGGATCTGTACGCCTTGGAAGCGATACACCTCACGCGTCTTCCGGACCTCCGCCTTCACCGGGAGGATTCGCGTCAGCATTTCGCAGACCGCCGCCGCATCGGAGACGGAGGCGAGCAGGACGCGGCTCTCCTTCACGCCGCTCGCGTCCGGCCGTTCGTAGTAGACGAGCTGTCCTTCCTTCGTGCCGTCGATGGAACGGAGCTTGAGCCTCCGCTCGCCGAGGGAGAAATACGTGTCCACTTGGACGAATGTGCCGAGGGATGTGGCGCCCGACAGGAGTGCACGTGCTTTGCCGAGGTCCTCGTAACGCGCCTTGAGCTCGACGAGATGCTTCGCGCCCGTGTCCACGCGGGGCGAGCGCGTGGGACGGACAAGAAGGTTGCTCTGAATCCGCCGTGAGAACGGGATGCAGGCCCATCCCGGGTAGGGCGTCCACGGGGAACTCCTACCTCCAAACAGAGGTAGATTCGGCCCTCGATTCGATGGTCCGGTACGGCCTATGCATAGGCCGTGATCCGGCGCTGGCTTCGAAGGTTTGCTCGGAGGACGCTTGATCGCCACCAGTTCTCCAGCGGGAGGCGGAGCCGCCGTCCCAACTCGGATTCCGCCTCCTCGAGGCTCGGGAACCGCCGGGGCTTCTTTCGAAGGGCGGCCCGCGCGAGCTCTCGGTATCGCCAGACTCCGAGCGGCACCCAATCTTCATAGACCTCCATGAACACGATCGCACCCGCTTGGCGCCGGCGGGCCGCGAGATGCTCGAGGACGGGCAAGCGAGTCGCATGGTACGCTCCGGCGATCTGGTCCGGATAGGTCGTCCGGCCTCCGGCGAACTCGTGGTCGTGAGCCGGCGTCGGGCCCGCCTCGAGATTCCACGCCTCGAGCCCCTCGAACATGAACGCTTGCGGGAACATCAGGATCGCAACGTTGTTCGCCAGGCCACTCGCGCTCGTCACCTCGAACTCGGAGATCCAGGGGAACGATCGGACCTCGTGGACCAGCCCCTTCGCCAGGATGTCGTCGACGGCGGTAATCGACCACTCCGTCGGGACGAGCCGCCGACGATCCTTCGTCCCGAGCAGGCCGACCGAGAAGACGCGCGTGATCTGACTCTGAGAGATCCCATGGTCGTAGAGGTCCGTCACGGCGGCTCCCGCCCGGAGGTCCGTGTCCGAGACGAGGTCGTCGACGCGCCGCGGCACGGACGGGTTCGAGGTGAGGTCAACCTTCGCGATGTCCGCGCTGGGGCCGCTCGGGGGCGCTCGGACGGAGAACGGGCTCACGAGCGACGGCTTCTTCGTGAACCACATCTCCGTGTCGATCGGCTTCGAAGCCATCGCCGCCTCTTGGACGGTCGAGAGGATCGAGTCGGGGGCGCGGGCTTCCGCGACGCGCCGCGGCGCCTTGCCGCGGACGAGCGTGAGTCGGAACCGCAAGATCTCCGGGAGTTCGTAGGAGAGCCATGATTCCGAGGCGTCGAGGATTGAGGTGTCTTCGTCCCGAACCGGAGGCACGAGCGGACCCACCAGGACTTTCGGGTATCCCCAGGAGCCGACGAACGCACTCGGAGGGGACGCCCCGAACAGGTTCGTCGTCTGGAGGTCCCGTCGTTCTTCGAACCACCCGCGGACCCGGCTGAGATAAGGACAGATGGCGAGCCGACACCGTTTGATGTCGCCCCGGCAGACGCGACAGTCGATCTCGCGGCGGACTTCCGCGAGACTCGCCCGAATCCCATCCTCCGCCCGCGACGATCCGGCGGACGAGGGAACGGTCATGGTCAGGCGGCGGGCGTGGGCGCCACGGGTTTCGGGGGCGCCGGTGCGGGGGACGGTTTCTCCTCGATGATGACCTCGTCCCATCGTGTGTAGCAGATCGGACAGACATGGATGATGCCGCCCGACGCGTTGCACGGTTGGGCGCCGTGGTTCGGGCAGTGGTGCTCCTTCGCCATCTCATGCCTCCGAAGGACCGGCGCCACTTATCGTTTTCGGGCTCGGTTCGATCCCGTAGAGCTTGTCGCGGTTCGCTTCGAGTTGGTCGACCGGTTTCCCGGCGAACTCGGCGGCGGTCAACACGGCGACGTCGTGCTCCTTCCCCGCCTCGAAGACCGGCACCATGCGTGACCGCCAATCTCGGTCCCGGAGGATATGGTGGTCGAGGATGAGCGTGCGAACGTCCGTCGTCCGCAAGATCCGGAGCAGGTGCGAGATAGACCGTTTCGTGTGTTCCGGCGGATAATTTTCCGGCATGTGGGTCATCGGGCCGTCGACGTAGAGGACCGTCGCTTGCGCGTCGATGAGGAACGAGAGATGTTCCTTCAGGGGCGGGCCGAGTACGTCGGAGGTGTGGACGAAGACTTGGTGCCCCTGGGCGATTCGTGTCATCACGACGTACCCGAGCTCATCGTTGTAGCCGTGCGGCACCGCCGGGGAGAAGAGCAGCTCCGTCCCGCCGAAGTCCATCTGATTGCCGTCGGCCACCTGGATCGCCTTCGGATACGACTTGAGCTTGCGGACGAACGCGCTCGAACGCTCCCGCTGACTCCGGTTGATATGGAACTTGCCGTCCTTCAGGAAGGCGAGCTTGCCGCGGAAGATGGACGGCGCCGCGGGGTTGTGATGGTCGAAGTGGAAGTGGCTCACCGTGAGGACGTCCGCCTTCTTCGAGGCCTCGCGGATGACCTCCCACAATTCCTTCTGGCGGGAGCGCTCCGTCGGATGCGGGGGGAGGTCGTAGCGGTACGGCCCAAGTCGGACGCTCGGGTCCAGCAGGATGGTGACGTCCGGCGTCTCGACGAGCGTCGCCATGGATCGCGCGCCGAGGCTGTCCGCCGCGAGGGGCGTAATCTTCATCGGATCACCGCTCGGCCGCACATCTACCGCGAGACGACGGCTTGGATCTCGCCCGCGATGGCCTGCGCGGCCGCCGCCGGATTTGCGGCTTCGTAGATGGCCCGGCCCATGATGACGGCGTCCGCGCCCGCGGCGATCGCCTCGGAGGCCTTCCCTCCCTGGACTCCGACCCCGGGCGCGAGAATCTGTTTCCGCCCGATGATGGCCCGCAGCGCCCTCACGCGTTCGGGGCGCGTCGCCGGTGCGATGATTCCGGTGGCTTTCGCTCGGGTCGCGAGGCGCGCGAGGTCCTCGGCGTGCTTCGCGGTGTACTCCACGCCCCCCGGATGGCTCATCTCGACCACCACGAACACGTCCTTCCCGCCGGCGGCATCCACGCACGCCCGCACCGAGTCTTCACCCACGAAACCGTGGCAAATTATTCCCGATGCCCCCGCGTCCACCACTTGCTCGACGATGAGCCGGTTCGTGTTCGGGATGTCCGCGATCTTGAAATCGCACAGGACGTAGCCGGTTTTCGCGAGCGTCCGAAGGACATCGAGGCCACCCGCGAGGACCAATGGCCATCCCGCCTTGACCGCATCGACGTGTGGTCTTACGGATGCGGCGAGCTGCACCGCGCGCTTCGGGTCAGTCACGTCGAGAGCCACGATGAGGCGGTGGTCGATCCGCATCGTGGCCCTCAAGAGGACAACGGAGAAAAAGGTTCCTTCGGGAGCGGAGCCCGGCGGACCCTTTAAGTAATCCAAGGCGAATCCGACGACGCCCCCGATGCCCGAGGCCCAGCGCATCAAGACGAAGGTCTGTCTCGTCGGCGAGGCCGCCGTTGGCAAGACGTCCCTGATCCGGCGGTTCGTCCAGGACGAGTTCGACGACCGCTACATCACGACCCTGGGCGCGAAAGTCTCGAAGCGCGAGATGACGTTCGAGAGCCGGGACCGCACAAAGATCCACATGGACATGACCGTCTGGGACATCATGGGGGAGAAAGGCTTCCGGGATCTCCTGAAGGAAGCGTTCTTCCACGGCGCGAAAGGGGTCGTCGCGGTGTGCGACCTCACGCGGTACTCGACGCTCAAGGAGCTCGACGACTGGGTTCAGAGCGTCTTCAACGTCGTCGGCGAGATTCCGGTCGTCTACGCGGTCAACAAGATCGACCTGAAAGACGAAGTCATGATCCTGTACGGCGACAAGGAGATCGAGCAGGCCGTGCGGGCGTTCGAGGCGCCGTACTTTTACGCCTCGGCGAAGACGGGCGAGAACGTGGAGGTCCTCTTCCGTCGCCTCGGGACCATGGTCCTCCAGCGGGAGGGCATCACGGTCGCGGCGTGAATCAAGCGGGAGAACAACGCGCGAATCGTTAAGTATGCAGCGTCGAAGTCGGGCCGCGGTTCCGGGCGAGGACGTCGGATGACGAAGCAGAAGCGGCTGAAGTCGAAGGTGTGTCTCGTCGGGGACAAGGCGGTCGGGAAGACCTCGTTGATCCGCCGGTACACGATCAACATGTTCGACGAGGAATACCTGACGACGATTGGCACGCACGTGACGAAGAAGGA
>DASWGO010000372.1:0-8542 GCA_036393695.1 Thermoplasmata archaeon | reverse complement strand
ACCGGACATCCTCATCACGACCCCGGAAACGCTACAGGCGATCCTCCCCGGGAAACTCATGCAACGTCACCTGAAACAGGTGCGATACGTCATCGTCGATGAGGTCCATCAATTCGCGGAGGACCGACGGGGGATTCAGCTTGCCGTAGGCCTCCAGCGGCTCCGTCGGATCACGGAGCGGGATTTCCAGCGAATCGGCCTTTCCGCCACTGTCGGTCATCCGGAGGGCATTGCCGCCCTCTTCGGCGGCGAGAAGCCGCTCGAGCTTCTCCTCGCACCATTACAGAAACGATACGAATACCGGGTCGAGTGGCCGCGGCCAATCGACAAAGACTTCGAGACCGCGCGTGACTTCTACATCACCCCGGAGGCCGCTGCCGGCCTTTCCGCGATCGACGATTCGCTCGACGAAAGCCGGTCTACCCTCGTCTTCGTGAACGCTCGTCCTCTCGCGGAGCTCCTTGGCTCCCGCCTCTCGATGGTCCGTCAGGATGTCGCGGTCCACCATGGCTCTCTGCCGCGCGAGGAGCGCGAGCGGGTTGAGGCGGGATTCAAGGGCGGGGAGATCAAAGGCCTTGTCACGACCTCGACCCTCGAGCTGGGCATCGACATCGGGACAGTGGACAAGGTCGTCCAGTACAACTCCCCTCGGCAAGTCACCTCCTTGATCCAGCGAGTCGGCCGTTCGGGCCACACACTCGACCGCACCTCCCGCGGGCTCGTCCTCGCGGTGTCGTCGGACGACGCGATCGAGTCCCTCGCCGCGGTCCAAGCTGCACAGGAGAACGATCTCGAACCGCGCCACATCCATCGCCTCGCTTTAGACGTGCTCGCCCACCAAGTCGTTGGCTCCGCGCTCGACCAAGGAGGCACAGCCCCACGGTCCGACATCCTCTCGACGATTCGCACCTCTGAACCGTACCGCGAGCTCGAAGACGTCCAAGCGGATCGGGTCGCGGAGTTCCTTGCTCATCTGGGCGTCCTCCGTCAGGAAGGAGACCGGATCCGCGTCACCCCGAAGGGCCGCCGATACTACTTCGAGAACCTCTCAACGATTCGCGACGAACGCCGGTACCCTGTAATGGACCTCACGACGCAGCGGCAGGTCGGCATCCTCGGCGAGGAGTTCATGCTGATCAAGGCCCGCGAGGGCCTGCACTTCATCGTCCGCGGACGTCCGTGGAAGATCGAGAAGATCGGGAGGGACGGCATGGTCTACGTGACCCCGGTCTCCGATCCGAACGCGATGATCCCGGGCTGGGACGGCGAGATGCTGCCCGTCCCGTTCGGCCTCGCGCAGCGCGTCGGCCGGATCCGGAAGGAGATTGGCCGACAGCTCGAGACGCACGGCGTCCCGAAGACGATCGAGTACTTCGAGAAGGCGTGGCCAATCAACAAGACCGGCGCGAAGCGGCTCGTCGAGGAGCACGCGAACCACCGCAAGTCCGGGGCGCCGATCCCCACGGACGACCGGATCGTCGTCGAGGCGTTCGACCGCTTCCTGATCGTCCACGCGTCGTTCGGCGAGGTCGTGAACGTCACATTGGGGGACCTGATCGAGGAGCTGCTCGCCCGCAAGCACCTCGTGCGGTTCTGGTGGACGGATCCGTACCGCATCCTGTACGAGCTCGTCGCCGACACCCGCGAGCTCGATGTCGGAGCGCTCGTGGACGGCCTCCTGAAGATCGACGACGAGACCCTCGAGGGAGGCCTGAAGGCGCTCCTGACGGACCACCTGCCCCTCGGCTACTACATGAAGGCGATCGCGGAACGGTTCGGCGCGATCCGACGCGGGCTCACGGTCGGCGAGGGCGACCTTCGGTCCTTCGAGATCCGATTCGCGAACACGCCGATCTACGATGAGGCGGTGCGAGAGGCTCTCCTGCTCCACGCGGACTTCGCCCGCGTCCGGGAGATTGTCCAGAAGATCCGGTCGGGTGACATCGAGGTCGTCATTCACCGATCCGACGAGACCCCGACCCCGCTTGCGTATCCGATCCTCCGACGCTACGTGGAGGCTCCGGAGCTGTTTTCACCGGAGGCGGAGCGGGAGGAGATCTTGGACCGCATGCGTCTCCATCTCTCATCCGAGCCCGTGCACTTGTTGTGCTTCGAGTGCGGGCACTTCCACGAAGAGGTCCGAATTGGCCAGATGCCCGACCATCCGGAATGCCATAACTGTAAGTCCCGCCTCATGACCGTGCTCGGCTGGGCCGCGTGGACCGTGCGAGACGCGTATGCGAAACGAATGAGGAAGCTGGACCTCACGGACGAAGAACGAAAACTCCTCACCCGTTCGAAGCAGGTCGCGGATCTCGTGGCGGTCTATGGCAAGCGGGCGGTCTACGCGAACTCCGTCTACGGCGTCGGCCCGACGACCGCGAGCAAGATCCTCGCGAAGATGCAGGACACGGAGAAGGAATTCCTGAACGATCTGTTCGAGGCGAAGCTCAAGTACGTTACCACTCGGCCGTACTGGAACGAGCCGCAGGCGAAGCCGAAACTATACTAGTCGACGAAACGCAAACGCAAACGGGCGGTATCCGCACATTCTACGGAAAAGTACATAGCGCGAGGAGGCTGATGCGGCATGCAACCCAGGGGTCACACTGGGCTTGGAGGGACGCGGATGAGTTTCTCGAGGTTGAAGGCGCCAATCGACGTACGCGGCACTCGAGCGAGACGCCCGGATGGGTTTCGGCTGGAACCGCGTCTGAGGTTCGTCGTCGCGGTCTTCGTGGCCTTTCTGTTGACATCAGGGTTCGTCGTAGCCATACCACTATTCGGTGGCGATCACTCAAGCGGAGTTTCAGGTCCGGTCAAGGCGGCAGCGGCGGATCCCGTCGAGAAGAACCGCCCGCACCGGATTGTGACTCAAACCGACTTCGTCGATGTCGAAGCCGGTGCGCACACCTATGTCGTTGAAGTGGGGGCCGGCTCGAAAGGAAACTTGAGTGGGTTGTATACGGTCTCTACCCCAAGCACGGTCCCGAAGTACACGGCTCTGGGCGATTTCAACCGAGACAGCCGAGACGACTGGTTCGACGTGGGCGGGAATCGATTGACTCTGAACGTTACGCTGAGCGCCTCGACTCCCAGCACTCCGGGGGCGCCTGGAACGAAATACAACCTCGCCACGTTTAGTGGACGGTACACGACGATCTGGGGCGTCAGTTCCGCGGACTGGAACGGTGATGGATTCTCCGACGCCATCCTCGCGATCCGGAGAGAACAATTCGGTGACTACCAAGTTATCCTCTTCCTTGGTACCAACGGCACACCCGCGGGCAACTTGTATTATCTCACTTCGCCCTTTTCGGAGTCGCCGAAATTCATTGCGGCGGGAGACTTCAATGCCGATGGGCGAGGCGATTTCGCTCTGGTCGTGCAGACCGGGGCCAGCACGTACGCGCTACGCGTGTACCTCAGCAATTCCACCAGCACATGTGTCGGTTGCTCCACCTACGCGTACACGGCGTCGCTGACCGGGACGCCGGTCGGCCTCGCGATGGGGGATTGGGACCGTGACGGGAAGTGGGACGTCATCGTCGCGGAGCAGCGCTCCACAACCGACTATCGGTTCAAACTTGGCTTCGGCCAGAAAGGGAGACCGAACTCGCCGCAAACCCTCACTCTGACCGAATTCTCGACCGCCACCGCACTGCCTATGTACGTTTCGGCGGGCGACTGGGACGCGGACGGCAGGGACGACCTGTTCGCTGTCTATCAGACGGGAACGACCACCTTCGAAGCGCGGGTGACATTCAGCGCAGCGACGCCCTCTTCCAGGACCGCGGCGGGATCGACGAAGGTTGCGGTCACGTTTTACATTACGTACGTGTACGCGTTCGTGGTTGGAGACTGGACCGGCGACAGCACTCGTGTGTACTACGACGGCTTCACAGGTTCCCGCACGTTCACCGTACCGGTCGCCCTCCTGACCCCGCCCCCGTACGAGAAGGGGATCACGAACTCCGCAAGTGGAAAAGCAATCTACTCAGCTGGCACGTTGGGTTCGTCCACCTACACGGGCAGCGTGCGGGTAGGCGGCAGCGTCGCCTTTTCCTGGGGCGCCGGGGTACAACTTCCCTTCGGAATCGCGGGCTTGGAGACAAAGGTCGAGATCGAGTTGGAAGCCGGGGTGTCCGTCCAATGGGGACGCGAACAATCGTGGTCGAAAACACTCTCGTATGAGGTCACCGGAGACAAGCTGGACCTCGGGTCGGTCCTCGTGGTTGTCGATGTGCCGTACCTTGACTACAGGTATCAAGTCGTCAACAAGAACACCTCGACGGTCAAAATCAATGTGGACAGCTTTGAGATTAGCCTCCCCGATCCAAACGATGCGAACTATGTCATGCGGCTGGTTTACCTGAGCGAATACAATGCGAAGAAACCCAAGGATATGCCCGCCATTTCGGACTCGAGTACGCACAAGATTAGCGATTTGAGATCCTACGTGGCAGACGATCAGTACACTCCGGGCTGCGTCGAGACCTCTGGTTGTTGGATAAGCGCGACCGCCCAAGCCTCATACCTGGGGTCCGGAAATGCCGTATTTACGTTCACGTCGGGAGTCACGAACGGGTGGGGCTGGGACTACAAAACGTCAGCTCGATACGAGATTACGGGCACCCTAGGTGGGATCTCCGCCGGGTACGCTCTCTCAGGCTCGCTCGGGTTGGAGTACATGGAGGAACATACCTACAGCAGCTCTATTACGATCGGAGGGAAGGCGGGAGAGCTCTGGAACTACGACACGGACATTTACGGCGCTGGATACGAGAAGTTCGGCTACCAATACAACGTGTACGTGAGGAGGGTGGACTACGCGAGCTCCGGCCAATACCCCGCCGTCTCCATCCTCGTTTTGGACTGGAAGGCCAAGAATCTCAACGAGGGCTATCCAGTTGTCCCGACCGTAACCGCGGTAGCGAAAACCACCATCTCCCTGAGTTGGACGCTTGCCAACGACTACATTCACTCGGCGGGATACATTGTGCACTGGAGTACAAAGCCGTCTTTCATCCCTGATTCGAACAGCGGGCAGCTCTCCCGGGATACAACTTCATACACGATTACCGGCCTGAACGGAGGCAAAACATATTACATCAAAATAGAGGGACTTTACACGAGTGGGTACTCGAACTTCTCGATTGTGCTCACTGTGACGACCCCGCGCATATGACGTTAGCAAGCTGATTCACGTCGACTACGCGATCGCGATAGCAGTCACTCCCGCATCCCCAGAAACTCGTCGCAAGACGTATGACACAGCAAAGATGCAGGACGCGGAGAAAGAATTCCTGAACGAATCTCTTCGAGGCGAAGCCGAGGTACGTCACGACCCAGCCGTACTGAAACGACCCGCAGGCGAAGCCGATACTCTATTGATTAGGACCGGCAGAGACAGATTTCACCGAGCGTCCGTTCGCGGGTTCGAGGTTGGTGCTGTCGGACGAGACTCGGCCGCCTCAGCGATATATGCTTCCTCGCCGAAGTCCGACGTGTCAAGACCCGCGTCTTCCTCAGCCGGGCTGACCCGGACTGGCGTGAAGATGTTGATGATTCGCAGCAGGACGTAGGACCCGGTGAATGCGAAGGCCGCTACGACGACACACGCCAAGGCCTGAATCCCGAGCTGACCCGGGTTCCCGAAGAACAAGCCGTTCGGGCCCGCCGGGTTGACTAGCGCCGATGCGAAGAGGCCCGTGGCGATCGTACCCCAAATCCCGCCTGCTCCGTGGCACGCGAAGACGTCGAGGGAGTCATCGAGGGTCGTCCGGGCCCTCCAGCTGCCGACGAAGTTGCAGAGGACGCCCGCGACCAGCCCGATGATGATCGAGGGCATCGGGCCGACGTATCCCGATGCGGGCGTAATCGCGACGAGGCCGCAGACGGCGCCGACCGCCATCCCGACGGCCGATGGTTTCCCTTTTCGCACCCAATCCGTCAGCATCCAGCTCACCGCGGCCCCGGACGCGGCGAGGTTCGTCACGACGAGCGCGTTGACGGCCAGCGCATCCGCGCGAAGGGCGCTCCCGGCGTTGAAGCCGAACCACCCGAACCACAGCACCGAGGCGCCCAGGATTACGTAGGGAATGTTGTTGGGCCGGCTATCCAACCGGTCGACCCCTTTTCGTCGCCCGATGACGAGGGCGGCCGCGACCGCGGAGACGCCGGCGGCCGTGTGGACGACCAGGCCCCCCGCGAAGTCGATGACCCCGAGGGACTTCAGGAATCCGCCGAGGCCCCAGTTCCAGTGGGCGATCGGCACGTACACGAACGTGGTCCAGAGGACGATGAAGATCAGGAGCGCCTTGAACCGGATCCGCTCCGCGAACGCGCCGATGATCAGGGCCGGGGTGATCGCGGCGAACTTCAGCTGGAACGCGAAGTAGAGGAGCTCCGGGATCGTCGCGGAGTACCCGGGGTTCGGCGCCGCCCCCACATTGTTCAGGCCGAAGTTCGACAAGCTGCCAATGAAGCCGTTGTAGGACGGCCCGAGCGCGAGCGTGTACCCCCACAGCGCCCAGACCAGGCTGACGACGGCGAAGATGGCGAAGCACTGGGCGATCGTCGAGACGAGGTTCTTCCTCCGGACGAGTCCCCCGTAGAAAAAGCCCAGGGCGGGGGTCATGATCATGACGAGTGCGGTCGCCGCGATGACCCACGCCGTGTCTCCGGTGTCGAGCGCCAAAGTTCCGCTCTCCGCCGAAACGGATTTCGGCAGGGTAAGCGACAGGGCCTATAACGCTTCTCCTGTGAACTCACGAAGGCCCCTCCGACGCCAGATCGGCGAGGCTCGCCAGGGTGGAGGATTTGGGGAAGAGTTCGTGCACGACCTTTCGATGCGAAACCGAACCCGATTTTGAAGCCTAGATCCGCAGCTTCCTCAGATACCTGAGGTCCTCGGTGTCGGCCTGACCCAACAGTCGACTCACGAACAACCCCTCCAAGAGCTTGGGGACGCCTCGGAGAGTCATCTCGCCCCGCGTGTTCACGTTCGTGGCAGAACCGGCATCTTCGTAGCGGTTCTCAACATAACTTCCCGGAGTCACGCCCGCGGTGCTCCCGATGATTTCCCACCGGAATCGCTCGGGCGGAACCATGTCGTATCGCACGGTGAGACCGAATGTCCGCCCATAGTACCGGACTGTCCTTTCCATGACCGACCGGTCTCCCTCGGCGCCGACCCTCTTCTGCGATTGAATGTTCGGGTGAATTCGCGTGATGACCTCATCGTCGAGATGGAGGCGGAGGACTTTCCAAAGGTCCTCGCGTGAAGCAGGAAATACACTGTGCTCGCTGACCGTGACCACTTCGCTCCCCCGGGATCGTCGTCCACTTGCTCGACCGATTCGTTTGGGCAAGAGGACCGCGGCCTTTGGCGGCTTTCGCGTCCCCACTGGCAGTCGGTCATAAAGACCTTGCTAGTTCCTAGCACGCCGATTGCATGCGCTGGAGGGTGGGGCCGGTGGGCCTCGGCCGCTTCGTCTTCCTGTCCGCGAAGCGATGCGAGGGCCTTGATGGAAGCTACGTGAACAGTTCGATCCAGATGCCGTTCGGATCCTCGATGTATGCCCATCGGCTCGTCACGGTCTTCACCTCGAGGACAACGGGATGGCCCGCCTTCTTCGCTTCCGCGAGCGCCTTGTCGAGGTTCTCGACCTGGAACGCCAAATGGTCGAGCCCCTCCCCCACGACATAGTCCGTCGCGAAGCGGGTCCCTTTCTCGTAGTAGTTCAGCTCGAGGACGAACCCGTCGTCCTCGGTCGCGAGGTTGGCCGCGACCCCTTTCGTCGCGTCAATGGGGCTTCGTCCTAGGTCCTTCATGCCGAGGACTTTCGTGTAGAACGCGACGGAGGCGTCGAGGTCCTTCACGCGAATCCCTGCGTACTTGAACTTCGTCTTCATGGTCTCGTGGACCGGACGGCCCCTCTCCGCATAAGCGATGCGCCGTCGAACGTCGGGTGCACGGGAGCTCCGGCTAGAGCCACCGGTGGCGGCTCGGGTAGAACTTCGGCCTTCGATCCGGGTAGCGTTCCTTGTACCGCTGGTATCTCGCGTGCCACAGACGATATCGTTTGTCCGAGGTCCGCAAGCGGCGGTGGGGCATCCGGATGAGCGCCTGCTCCACCGCCCAGACGTTCCGCGTCGAGAGCCGCCAGTCGGCTTTCAGCGTCCGGAGGTCCAGGATCCCGTACCCGTTGATGCGACCGGTGAAGTCGACAAATGGGTCGACGTACGAGTAGACGAGCTCGCGCACCGAGCGGAAGAAGGGCTTGCGGCCGTGGAGACCGGGATCCCTCGATCGCGCGACCGAGCCGACCTGGGAACCCCGACGGAACAGGAAGACCACATGGTCCAGATCGTCCTGCGATTCCAGGTCGACGACGACCGGCGGGTATCCGTGCTGTTCGAAGATCGTCGCGGCACAGAGGGCGCCCTCGAGGCAGTGGACCTTGTTCGCGCGCACGACGCCGCGAAACGTATGGAGGGTTTCGCCTCGTTCCTCATGATTGTACGGAAGGGACTCGAG
>DASWGO010000371.1:0-1555 GCA_036393695.1 Thermoplasmata archaeon | reverse complement strand
GCGGGCTCACCGAAATCCGTGACATCGTCGAGCGTTGCCTTCCCCGCGTCACGCCTCCCGTAAACCTTTAAGTACGCCGCCTCCATGGCTGCGCCGTGGTCCGATGATTAAGCCGCTTTCTCTCCTCAACCAACGGATCAGCTCGAACGTGATGGTTGAGCTGAAAGGCGGTCGGGGGTACCGCGGGATCCTCGACGGATTCGACCCGCACATGAACCTCGTCCTCCGCAACGCGGAGGAGATGCAGGACAATCAGTCCCAGCGGAAGATGGACCTTGCGATTGTCCGTGGAGACAACGTCATCTACATCTCGCCATGACGTAGGTGGCCGGCATGACCAAGGGGACCGCGTCGCTCGGAAAGATGGGACGGAGGAGCGTCCACATCCGGTGCCGGCGGTGCGGTCAGCGCGCGTATCACAAACAGAAAAAGTATTGCGCGGCCTGCGGCTTCGGACGGTTGAAGAAACTTCGGAACTACTCCTGGGCGAAGAGGCATTGACGATGGCCGCCGACCAGGCAACGTCGGAGCGCTCCGACCATCGCCCACGTGAGAAGTGTGGGATCATCGGCTGCTCGGGGACGTCGCCCGTGACCTCGGACCTCTACTACGGCCTGCGCATCCTGCAGCACCGCGGCCAGGAGTCCGCGGGCCTCGCGGTGTACAACGGCGAGATGAAATCCAAGCGCGGCATGGGCCTGGTGCACGAGGTCTTCTCGAAGGAGGACCTCATGGACCTCCGCGGCAACAACGGGATCGGCCACGTTCGTTATTCCACGACGGGATCGAGCGTCCTCGAGAACGCCCAACCGATCGTCGTCAAGACCTCGTACGGAGACATCGCCCTCGCGCACAACGGGGACATCGCGAACGCGGACGAGATCCGGGAGGAGCTCAGCAAGAAAGGCTGGGCCTTCATGACGACCTCGGACAGCGAGGTCATCGTTCGACTGCTCGCGAACGAGATCGTGAACTTTGGCGGAGACGTCAAGCGGGCGCTGAAAGAATTCACCTCGCGGCTCGTCGGGGCGTACAGCCTCGCACTCATGATCAACGACACGGTCTACGCGGTCCGCGATCCCTTGGCGGTCCGGCCCCTCTGCATCGGCGAGGGGAACGGCCGATTCATGATCGCGTCGGAGAGCGTCGTGTTCGACGCGCTCGGGTTCAAGTTCATCCGCGACCTGAAGCCGGGAGAGATCGTGGAGCTCCGGCCGGACGGCTTCGATTCGATGCGGCTTCCCCATCCGAACCATACCGCGCACTGCATGTTCGAGTGGGTGTACTTCGCCCGCCCAGACAGCATCTTGGACGAGCGTCTCGTCTACGACGCCCGCGTGAAAATCGGTGAGCAACTCGCGAAGGAGTATCCGATCGAGGCGGACATCATCGTGCCGGTCCCGGAATCCGGGCGGGCGCAGGCGCAGGGGTACGCGCAGCTCGCGGGCCTCCCGGTCGTCGAAGGGCTCATCAAGAACCGCTACATCGAGCGGACCTTCATCATGCCCGACCAACAGGAGCGCGAGATCGGCGTCATGCTCAAGTTGAATCCGAT
>DASWGO010000370.1:0-14453 GCA_036393695.1 Thermoplasmata archaeon | reverse complement strand
GATCTTCGTCTGGAGCATGGGCATCACCCATCACCGGTTCGGCGTGGACAACGTCAAAGCGATCGTGAACCTCGGGCTCGCACGCGGGATCGTCGGGCGGGAGAAGTGCGGCCTCATGCCGATCCGGGGCCACAGCGGCGTCCAAGGCGGCTCCGAGATGGGGGCGCAACCCGCGGCGTACGGCCTCGGCTTCCCGGTCGACGATGAAAACGCGGATCGGTTCGCGAAGATCTGGGGCTTCCGGCCTCCGACGATGCCGGGCATGACGGCGGTTGGCATGATCGATGCGGCCCACGAGCGCCGCCTCGATGTCCTATACCTCGCGGGCGGCAACTTCCTCGAGACGTTGCCGGAGCCGGAGTATGTGCGCACGGCGCTTGAGCGCATTCCGCTCCGGATCCATCAAGATCTCGTCGTCACGAGCCAGATGCTCGTCGAACCCGAGGAGACCGTCCTGCTGTTCCCCGCGCAGACTCGATACGAACAGCGCGGCGGAGGCACCGAGACGTCGACCGAGCGGCGAGTCTACTTCTCCCCGGAAATCCCGGGTCGCCGGATCGGTGAGAGCCGACCGGAATGGGAAATCTTCATGGACCTCGCGGAGCGGTCGCTCCCGGACTCGGCCCACCTGATTCACTTTGACGACGCCGCCGCGATTCGCCGGGAGATCTCGAAGGCCATCCCGACGTACCAGGAGATTGAGAAACTGAGCGCGAAGGGCGATGCGTTCCAGTACGGCGGCCCGCGACTGTGCGAGGGCGGGGTGTTCCCGATGCCGGACGGAAGGGCCCGATTCACCGTCATTGCGTTGCCGGACGCGGACATCCCGCCCGGGCAATTCCTCCTTAGCACCCGCCGCGGCAAACAGTTCAACTCGATGATCCACGGGGAGATCGACTTCCTCCTCGGCGCACGTCGGAGCGATGTCCTCATGTCCGCGGAGGATGCGAAAACGCTCGGCGTGGCGGACCGAGACGAGGTCCTGATCTCGAACGACCTCGGCTCGTATCGGGGGGAGGTGCACATCGCGCCGATCCGGCCGCAGAATGTGCAGGTCTACTGGCCGGAAGGGAACGTGCTGATTCGCCGCGGGGTCGTCGACCCGCAGTGCGAGATGCCGGACTACAACGCGCTCGTGCGGATCGCGCCCGCGTCGGCAGCGACGGGGGACGCATGAACCGACCGGGCCCAACGACTCGAGCCATGGTTTGGAAAATTCGAAGCGATGTCGCCACGAAGGAAACCGATGTCCTTGCCGCCGAGGAGCCGATGGAAATCCGGGTCGAGACGGGAGAGAAGAAGAACCGGACCACGACCTCGCTCTCCGTCACGATGCGCACGCCCGGGAACGACTTCGAACTCGCCGCGGGCTTTCTCCTCACCGAAGGCATCGTGGTCCGGAAGAGAGACCTCGTGCGGATCGAATACTGCACCGACCCGAGGATCGCACAGGAATACAACATCGTGAGCGCGGCGTTGCGTGCCGATGTTGCGTTTCGGGCCGACCGCTTGAGCCGCCATTTCTACATGACCTCGTCGTGCGGAGTCTGCGGAAAGACGTCCCTCGAGGCGGTTCGCGTGGCGGCCCGCCATCCGATGCCTCCCGGAAGTCCGCGAGTCGACCGAGAAGCGATTGCGTCGATGCCGGAGCGACTGCGCCAGGACCAAGCCCTCTTCTCCGAGACGGGCGGCCTCCATGCCGCGGGTCTCTTCGACGACCACGGCAAACTCTTGAGCTTACGGGAAGACGTCGGGCGACACAATGCGGTCGACAAGGTGATCGGAGAGGCGTTTCTCGCGGACCGTGTGCCGCTCTCCGATCGGATCCTCGCGGTGAGCGGCCGAGCGAGTTTTGAGATCATGCAGAAAGCCGCGGTCGCGGGCGTCCCGATCGTCGTGGCGGTCGGCGCCCCGTCCAGCCTGGCCGTGTCCCTCGCGGACGAGTTCGGCATGACCTTGGTGGGCTTCGCTCGCGCAGGACGATTCAATGTCTACGCGGGTCGCGAGCGAGTCGCGAATGGATTGGCCGAGATGGACCCCGGGTGACCTGGGTTACCGATTGTCGGCAAGTGAAGAACCGCGTCGAAACTTCTAAGGGCGCACAGCCGCTTCGATGCGCGCGTGAAGGCCGCGGTCCTCGGGACGGGCGGACTCGGGCGGATCATCACCCTGGAACTCGCGGCCGACCGGCGCGTCGACGAGATCGTGATCGTCGACAAGCGAGGGGACCGATCCCGCGCGCTGCAATCGCTCGGCAAGACGGCGTCGCTCACGGCGCTCGAGGCGGACGTCACGGACGCGGCGGCGCTGCATCGCATCCTGGCGGGCGTGGACGTCGCGGTGAATGCGACGCTACCGGCGCACAACCTCCGCGTCATGGAGGCCTGCTTCGAGGCGGGATGCAGCTATGTCGACAGCGCGGGATACAGTCCCGCGGTGGCCGGGGAGAAAAGCGGGGTCCTCGAGCAGCTCGCGCTGCACTCGAGTTGGCGGGATCGGGGGATCAGCGCGATCGTCTCGATGGGTTCGGACCCGGGAATCTCCAACGTCATGGCGCGCGTGGCGGCGGACCGCTTCACCGAAATCGACCGGATCCTGATCCGCAAGGCGGCGACCGGAGAGAAAGCCACGGACGGCTTCCCACTCTATTCGCGCGAGGTCTTCATCAGCGCGGCGCTCTCGAATCCGATCGTCTGGGACGGAACGGAATTCCGCGCGCAAGAGCCCGCGAGCGGGGACGAACTCTACGAGTTCCCGCCGCCGATCGGGAAGCGGCGCGTGCACTGGTTCTGGCACGAGGAGGTCCTCACGTTGCCCACCCACCTTGGGAAGCCGGTGGGCTGGGTCGACTACAAACACGACGTCAACCCGGAACTCGAGCGGGCGATCCATGCGTTCGATGCCTTGGGCCTCCTGAGGCCGGACCACAAGGTGAAGGTCGGCCTCACGCAGATCCCGTTCCGAGATGCGTTCATGGCCGCGATGCCCGAGCCGTCGACGTTAATCGGACCTCTTCCAGGGGCGCTCGGGATTGTCGTCGAGGTGCATGGCACGAAAGGCGACGGAACGAGATCCGCCGCGCGGGCCTCGCTGACGATGGAACACCGGGAGGCGAACCGCCGTCGCGGGACGACCGCGGAACGCTTCTTGACCGCGGCGGCGTCCGCGGCCGCCGTGATGATGATTCACACGAAACGCCTTCCCCGTGCGGGCATCCTCGCCCCGGAAGAACTTCCGACGGCTCTCGTGGTGCCGGAGCTCGCCGTACGCGGGGTCTCCTTCGCCGTCGCGGATCTGCCAGGCTGAGTCCATCGATGCCGTCGCACATCCGTTAAATATCGCCGCGGCTGTCCCTTCGAAGTTCCGGGTGGAGGCCATCGCTGCGAACTCGACGCTCACCGCAATCCGAGGGGTGCGGGTGGGCCACGCGCAAGACATCCGGCGGCGGACCGGGACGACGGTCGTCCTCCTCGAACCTCCCGCGATGGCTTTTGCAGACGCGCGAGGCGGCTGGCCGGGAACCTACGATACGGCCGCTTCGGACCTCGGGAAGACGTTCATCGAGCGCCACGCGCTCCTCCTCACCGGCGGCGATGTCTACGGGTTCGACGCGGTCCGGGGCATTCGCCGCTTCCTCCTGGAACACAAGCTGGCTTCCCGGAAAGGTGGCGGTGCGATGCCCGCCATCATGGGGACGAACATCTACGACCTCGAGTTCGCCGACACGGACGGGCTGGATTACACGGAGTTCGGATACGAGGCGTGCGTGGATGCGTCGACGAAACCGGTGGCCCAGGGAAACGTCGGCGCGGGGACGGGTGCCACCGTGGGACCGTTCTTCGGAAAGACGGGCGGGACGAAGGGAGGACTCGGGAGCAGCTCGGCTCGCGTGGGATCGTGGACCGTCGGCGCGGTCGTCGTGACGAACTGCGTGGGCAACGTCTATGATCCGTTCGAGAACCGAACGATCGGAGGTACACTCCGAAAGGCCGGGACGGGATATCGGGAGATGGACGAGATCGCTGAAGAATATCCTAAGCGTTCGAACACGCGATCCGGGACGACGATTGGCGTGATCGGCACGGACGCGCCTCTGGATCACGAACAGCTTGCACGGCTCGTCGAGCTCGCCCACGACGGAATCGCCCTCGCGGTGCGGCCGGCGCACCTGTCGACCGACGGGGACACGATCCTCGGATTCACGACGCGAACGCCGAAGGGACCGCGCCTTGACTACCGAGCCTTCGATGTCCTGCATCATGCCGCGGTTCGCGAGGTCGCGCGCGCTGCCGTGAACGGCGTCCGGGCCGCGGCAACCCTGGGTGGCGTGCCGGGATTCACGGACCGCTGACGCCGTGTCCAGTCGCAGTCTTCCGCGTCAAGAATAATCACCGGAGCCGGAGGTCGATGGTTTATTAGGATGCCGTTCCGTGCCCACGCCGGACCCGTCGCCTAGCACGGATAGGGCACCGGATTTCTAATCCGGCTGTCGAGGGTTCGAATCCCTCCGGGTCCGTCAACTGCTTGCCAAATCGGCAAGCATGTTCGCGGGGTGGGACGGGAAAGGCCACTCGCATGCAATCATCGGGGCCAGTCATCTGTGGCGAGGCCGATCACCGCTCTCTCCCAACCTTGGGCGCGCGCTGTTCCACAAGAACGAGTCGTCAGTATGTTCACAGAAGCGCATAACTAGACCGCGTCCTCATTGACCGGATCGCAACCGTTTCGCCTTTTCAAACTCCACCAACGCCTCTTCGTTTCGCCCCAATTTGGAGAGAGCGTCACCTTTATTGCCGTGGTAGTGTGGATCGTTCGGGTTGAGCTGGATTGCCCGATCGTACTCCCCCAGTGCCGCCTCGAACCGACCCAACCTGAACAGGCCGTCACCCTTCTTGCCGTGGTAGTGTGGATCGTTCGGGTTGAGCTGGATTGCCCGATCGTACTCCCCCAGTGCCGCCTCGAACCGACCCAGTTCGACCAGGGCGACGCCCTTATTGCTATGGGAGTCCGGGTGGCTCGGGTTAAGCTGGATCGCTTCCTCAAACTCTTTTACCGCCATATCGAGCCGACCCAACTTGAACAGGGCGGCGCCCTTGTTGCTATGATACCTGAGATCGCCGGGCTTGAGCTGGATGGCCTTCTCAAACTCTACCAATGCCTCTTCGTCTCGACCCAATTTGAACAAGGCGAGGCCCTTGTGATTGTGGGAGTCCGGGTGGCTCGGGTTGAGCTGGATCGCTTCCTCAAACTCTTTTACAGCCATCTCGAGCCGACCCAATTCTACGAGTGCAGTACCCTTGTAATTGTGATAGCTTGGGTCGGTCGGATTGAGCTCAATCGCCCAATCATACTCCGCTAGCTCTCGATCGTACATTTGTAGGAGGCGAAAGAGGTCTGCTTTCTCCCCGTGGTCTTCTCGGTCTATTCCGATGTGTCCCATGGAGATGAGGGCCCACGTCACCAAAGCTATGCATCTTTCGTCTACGGCCGAGTTCGTTCTGTTTTGCAATGAGACCAACCACTCAACGCTTGGCGTTGGGCCTCCTTTGCCAAGAACTCCCTTCTCCAGCTCCTGAACCACAGGGCTGAACATCAATCTGGGCAGGTAGCGCGCGGACGTCCACATCAACTTCTTGGGAGTCGGCTCAGGATAGCTGATGTCCGCGAAGACTTCGTGGAGGGCGAAGCCCAGGAGGGTGGCGTGCAATCTCTCATCAAACCCCTTCCCAGCCGCGGGTTCTGCGACATAAGGATCGATACTCAAGTGTGTTCTGAAAACTCGAATCAATAATCCCCACGTAATGGCCTTGAGTCTCTCCTCTACATCTGCCTGGAGCCAGTCCTCTTCGAGAGTCCCATTTTCACGACCAGCTCCGCCCAGGCCCAGGAATAATTGCTTCGAATCTTCGATCCCTTCTTTGAGTCTGTTCGCGAGAATGTCATCTTCTCCTTCTCTGACTTTCGCCACGATTTCCTGGAAGACGTCTCCGTACCAGCTATGTGCGCGGACCTCCTGCCCAACCTCGCTGTAAAATTTCCTTCTAACGTCAAAGGCGACAGCAGACTTTCCCCTCATGGCTTCGACCAACATATTGGGGAGATGGTCGTAGCGGGAAATCACGTAGTAGGCAACGAGCTGTCGGGAATCATTCTGTGAAAGATCATCGAGGATTTCGGCGACCAACCCCCTGACCCCTGTAGGGAGGCTCTTCCAAGCCTTCTCGGAAAAACCCTTGGACGTCAGGAACGCTAGGGCCTGGCTGATGTAGAACGGGCTCCCTTCGCATCGCTCCAGAATTGCCCGTCTCGCGTTTGACCAAGTCGACGCTGAAGAGGACGAGGTTCCGGCCCACCTGTCAACGATTCCTTCCAAAATGTCTCTGGAGTACGCGAGGGGATGGATGATCCTCTGGAACGCTTCTCTCGATGAATACTCGGTTGCCGACAAGTAGTCGTAAAGATGGTCTGATCTTACTGCCGCGAGGACGCGCGCAAGCCCGCTTCTCCCCTTGATATACGGATGCAACTTTCCAAGAAATTCTCTTGCCCCTTCCTTCGTGGAGTCAAAAACCAGAAACTCCTCCGGATGAGCCTCCAAGGATTCTCGTGTCAAAACGAACGCATTCATGTTTTCTATCAACCTGACCTTCCTGTTGCTATCGAGCAGCTCCTTGGAGATCAGGTACAGAAGGGTGCTCTTCCCCGCACCCGGCTCACCGCTAATGATAACGGGCCCGGACCCAGCCTTGCCGATAACCTTCTTCGCGGTCTCACGAATTATCTCGTCGGCTTTTCCAGAGCCGAGGCCAACGACGTATTCCTCATTGACGCCCAGTTCTCCCGCGAGGTTTGACAGCGTGAGTTCGACTGAGCCCTCGAGCTTCTGCTGAGCTACTTCAACCTTCAGATGAGCCACATCTCGTTCCAGGGCCGTCAGTCGCTTTTCGAACCAATCCATGCGGTCGAGCAGAACTTTGGCTTCGGGCGTCTTCTGAAGCGCCTCCCAAATCTCGTCGGCATGCTCGTTGATCTGCTCCTCGAGATGCGCTTGGATGCGGCTGCTGGGGTCGAAGAGATCCTGTAGAGAGTTGAAGATTGTATCCGGTTCAAGCTTCCGTGCACGTTCGAGACGGTAACACAGAAAGCGCTTTTCCTCCTCGGACATCTTTTTCCAAAGGTCGCCTGCCTCCGCGAGTCCCTCGAGCACGGAGGCCTTTTCCCCCCTCGCGCGCCTCCACAAGCCCTGGGCAATGCCTAGGCCTGCCAGGGCGAGTATCTCTGACCCAAAGGGCAACACGGCTTTCAGGGTCTCTTTAAGGACGTGCATCGCCGTTTCAAAACCCAGGCCCTTCGTGGCCGCGAACCACGATGAATCGAGCCCGAAGATCGTGTGGAGGAAGCTGGTTTCTTCGTTTCTCCTTTCAAGAAATCCTCTGACCTGCTCAAAGCCTTCCTTCACCATCTGCGGATCCTTTCTCGTTATCGCCCCCTCGATGCTCCGATTCTTGCACAGGACTTCTGCATGCACGCGGATCAGGGGCGGAATGAATGTTTCGTATCCTCTCTGTTTATAACGGGTCCCATTGAGAATCAGCTGCTCGAGTTCGATGTCAAGATCGAGGTTCTGATAGACGAAGTCGCCCCCGCTAGCGCCACAAAGCTCTCTCAAGTACTCGCGCAGGAAGCAGTTGTTATCGTGGGACCCCTGGCCGATTTTGGTGTTGCCGAAGGCTTCCTCTCGACTCACCGAAAGTAGAATCTCCTTATGTGGGAAGGATTTCGAATCGAAGATTCCGCCCCGGCGCCCGTTTTGTTGCACGCTCCGAGTCCGGAAGTAGTCTTTGTGCCAGTGGCTGATGAAAATGGCGACCTGACGACCTTGGCTCACCTCGTTTCTCATTCCGAGGAGGCGCTTATAGTCCTCCTCACCGGATTGTCCCGGAATGTCGATCACGGTGAGGTCCGGTCGTCGCGCCAACTTGTCCGCGGCCCGGGACTTGCCGGAGAACTTGCACCCAAGGACGACAACGGAATGGCCTGCGGACAGCGCCGTCCGAATTTCCTCGTCAACCTCGAGATTGAGGTTGAAGGGTCGCACCGGCACGGAGGGCATCGTCCTCCCTCAGCATCGGCTCGTCGCTTAATGCCATCGTCGGGAAGTGACATCCCGAATCGAATTTGGCATGCGCGAGTCCCTCCAATGGCATCACAGGTGAAAACCATGACCCTCCCGGGCACCATGCAGCCCACCGGGGAGGGAGCTCGCCTGGATGGCGCGGGGACCCCGGAGGGAGGAACCGCATGTCTGGGCGAGAGAGAGTTGTCAGTGCACTTGCGATCACGTTGCTTTTAGGGCTTGTCGCGCTCGTTGCGATACCGACCGCGCGGGCGGCGAGCCCACCGACCCGACCCCAGGCCCTCCAGAGTTCCGCAGGCGATGCGGCGGTCACCCTCAGCTGGATCGCCCCGTCCAGCGACGGCGGCTCGCCAATCACGGGATACAAGGTGTACCGGGGCACCATCGCGGGGGGCGAATCCCTCCTCGTGACCTTGGGCGATGTGCGCACATATTTCGATTCGGGCCTGATCGACGGTCGCACCTACTACTACCAGGTCAGCGCCGTGAACGCCTTCGGTGAAGGGATACTGTCCAACGAGGTCTCGGCCACGCCCCCCCAAGTGGTCGGGATTCCGTGGTACCGCCAGTTCGGGGCTGTAACGTCCACGGACGACTACACTCGCGCTCTCGCCGTCGACGCGTCCGGCGAGTATGTCGCGGGCGACACGCTAGGTACGCTCCCGGGTCAGACGAGCGTCGGCCGCGACGACGCGTTCATTCGGAAGTACGACGCGGACGGCAACGTCATCTGGACCCGCCAGTTTGGCACGATCTTGGACGACTCGGCCTTCGCCCTCGCGGTCGACGCGTCCGGCGTGTACGTCACAGGCTGGACGGCCGGCACGTTCCCCGGCCAGGTAGGGTCCGGCGGCTACGACGTCTTCCTGCAGAAGTACGACACGGACGGCAATGTCCTCTGGACCCGCCAGTTCGGCACCCCAAGCGAAGAGGCGGCCACCTCGATCGCAATCGGTGCGTCTGGCGTGTATGTCGCCGGCTACACATATGGTGTGCTCCCCGGTCAGACGAACGCCGGCTTCAACGACGTTTTCCTACAGAAGTACGACGCGGCCGGTAACCCCGTGTGGACCCGCCAGTTTGGCACGTCGAACAGGGACTCTCCCTTTGCCCTCGCGGTCGACTCGTCCGGCGTGTACGTGGCGGGCTATGTGGGCGGCATTCTTCCCGGTCAGACCGGCGATGGTTTCGATGCGTTCCTCAGGAAGTATGACGTGGACGGCGCCATCCTTTGGACCCGCCAATTCGGTACGGTCGGCGGAGACTACGCCTACGGGGTAACGGTCGACGCGTCCGGCGTCTACGTTGCGGGCCAGACCTCAGGGACGTTCCCAGGCGAGACGAACGCTGGAGCGACGGACGCGTTCCTCCGGAAGTACGATGCGGACGGCGCCGTGCTGTGGACCCACCAGTTCGGCACCTCCACAAACGAGTTCTGCTGCGGAATCGCCATTGATGCGTCCGGAGTCTACGTCGCTGGTGCAACTGCGGGCACGCTCCCCGGCCAGACGAACGCCGGAGCTACGGACGCGTTCCTCCGGAAGTACGACACGGCCAGCACCATCATCTGGACTCGCGAGTTCGGCACATCTACGGCCGACGTATATCTCAGCTTCGCGTGTTGCGCAACCGGCCCCATCGCCGTCGACTCCTCCGGTATGTACTTCGCGGGCTCGACGTACGGCACGTTCCCGGGCCAGACCAGTGGTGGCGGCGCTGACGCATTCCTCGCGGTCCTTACCCAGATTCCCGCCGAGCCGCCCGGCCCACCGGCAAACCTCCAGGCCGCGGCGGGCGACGGCAGAGTCGACCTCAGCTGGTATCAACCGGTGTCCGATGGGCGTTCACCCGTCACGAACTACCGGATTTACCGCGGTACGACCTCGGGGAGCCTCACATTCCTCTCGATGATCGGGACCGTGCTCTCGTTCACGGACACGGGCCGGACGAACGGGGTCACCTACCACTACACGGTCAGCGCGATGAACGCGGCGGGCGAAGGCGCGCAGTCCGGCGAGGTGTTCGCAACGCCGATGGGGACGGGGATCGTACCCTCGGCGGTCCAGAACCTCCAGGCCGTAGCGGGGAACGCTCAGGTCACCCTAAGCTGGCAGGCACCCTCCTCGGGCGGGACCTCCGCGATTACGGGGTACAACCTTTATCGGGGCACCGCGTCCGGCAGCGGCGCCTTGTTGACAACCGTAGGCACCGTCCTCACGTACACGGACAACGCAGCGACGAACGGCGTGACGTACTACTATCGGGTGAGCGCGGTGAACTCCGTGGGGGAAGGCCCGAAATCGAACGAGGCATCGGCAACGCCGGCGGCGTCCACGGACTCGATCAGGCCTACAATTGCGATTAGCTCGCCTGCCAACAATAGCGCCCTCACCTCAACGGGCGTCACCGTTTCGGGGACCGCGTCGGACAATGTGGCAATCGAAAAGGTCGAGCTTAGCACGGACGGCACCACGTGGACCTTGGCCTCTGGGACGACCTCGTGGTCAGGGAGCGTCACGCTGCTCCTAGGGACGAACGTGATCTATGCGCGCGCGACCGACACCTCAGGAAATCAGATGACCGCCCGCACTACGGTGACCGTTCAGGTTGCCGGATCGGGTCTTCAGGCACTCGACCCGACATTCCTTGCGGTAATTCTCGCGGTAATCGTCATCGCGATCGTGGTCGGAGTGACGGTGGCGGTGGTGAGGTCCAGACGAAGACGCGAGATGCGTCCTCGCTCGTCGCCCCCTCCTTCTCCGCCGCGATGAGTCCGCACCTTGCGTAATCATGAACGATGGGGTCGTCATGATTCAAGCGGGGTCCGAGAAGATGGGAAGGGGAGGAGGGCCGATTGGTCCTCCTCCTACTGGGACGGGACGACGTTCTGCCTCTTGCGTACCTCAGCTCGTCCGTCGTTCGGTCGGACATTGACATCCCCACATGGAGAAGCCACTCATCCCTCCGGGTCCGCTATTCCTCCATTGGGAGGTGTCCCAGGGAGTGTCGTTTTCGGTCACGCGATATCCGACGTGCTTGCCGACGCCTACCGCCAAGATCCCCACCGTGACGACGGGGAGATGTGTTTCGGTGACAATCGGCGATCCGGTCGTCCACGGCTTACCGCATGTCTTCTGGAGAGTCGCGACAGAGAGGATTTTGGCTTGGAACTACCGACCCGACTGCATTGCATGTACGTAATCGTCCCACTCCCGCGAGGTCTTCCGGACAATGAACCCTCTCGCGAACGGGGCGAACAACCGGTAAGGCCCTGTTAGGTGGACGTCGAACGTCATTTCGAGCCGGGTACCTTCCGGGTCCGAGAACAACCGGTACGTATTGTGCGTATGGCCCATGTTCGAGCGGGCGTCGGCCTCCCAACCGTCTGGCGGCCGCAAGCGAACAACGAACCGCGCGACGAAAGGGAACGCCATGACTCCGGTCTCTTCCATCTCGATCATGTCTCCCTTCCGACGGATCACCTTCCGTGTGCGCAGCCGGACTCGACTTAACTCGGGGTCACTGTCCCGAAATTCCGTGCACCAAGCGTAGACATCCGGAAGAGAGGCTCGAAACCGCTTCGTCAGTCGGAAGAGCACGCACGCCGAATTCGCCGGTGGCACAAAAAGGCCTCGGCGAGAAGAAGCCGAGTGGCCTTCCGATGCTGAATGCGCCTGTTCTCTCTCCTCGAGATCGATGCCGGAGGGAACAATTTAAGTCGCTAGTTCTGATGGCCACGTCCGAGAGCGATGAAAAGGATGGGACCGCCAAGTAGGGACCCGCCGATCGAGATCGTCCACTTCGCGGATCCGTGGTGCTGGTGGTCCTGGGGGTTGGAGCCGATCCTTCAACGGCTGCGAGAGGTCTATGGTGACAACGTGCAAGTCACTTACAAGATGGGAGGCGAGTTCGAGAGCCTGAAGGCGTGGATGCAGGAGTACGGCGTCGACGAACGGGGCACGGTCGACTGGATTCTCGAGTCCGTCGCGCTGACCCACATGCCTGTGCAGCCCGATTACTACTTCCGATGTCAGGTCGAGAGCTCGTTCCCTGCCTGCAAGGCGTTCAAGGCGGCGACGTTGCAATCCGAGGACAAGGCGGCGAAATACTTCCGACGGATGATGGAAGCCTTCGGGCTGGAATGTCTTCCCGCCACGGATGATACCCTCGTGAAATTGGGCGGAGAGGTTGGGCTCGACAAAGACCGTCTTCGAAAGGAAATGAATTCGCCCGCTGTGGAGGAGGCGTTTGAGCGGGATCGTCAGGAGATGCTGCGACAACATGCGAACTTCGACGCCCTCCTCATCCGGGGCCGTGAGGGACTCGTGGAAATGAAAGGCGCGACGTTCAGCGCGAAACCGTTCGAAGAGATCGTCGACAAGCTCGCGCCGGGGCTTCCGAAGAGGAGCCCTGCGGACATCCTAGAGTACTTGGAGCATCACCAAGACCTTACGCCCGCCCACGAGATCGCATCCGTCTTCCGGATTCCGGACGAAGACGCCGAAATGCGGCTCTCCACGTTGGAGCATGGTGGACTCCTGACGCGCCACCGCTTCGACGGAATCGAAACATGGCAGTGGAAGGGAACACCGGCGGAGAAGCTGCCGCTTGATATCGTGAAGGTCTCGCACGTGCCGCCGGAAGTGCAAGTCGAGGCGGTCTCGGACCTCAAGCCGATCATCACGAAGGCGGTGCAGTCCCTATACACGGAGGTCGCGACGCGGCCGGACAAGGCGTACCACTTTCCGCTCGGACTCGAGGCCCTCCGGTACCTAGGCTACCCGGAGGAAGACCTGCGGAGGCTGCCGCCCACGGCGACGGAATCCTTTGCCGGCGTCGGCTACCCGCACGCCGCGAACGCAATAAGGCCGGGCGACACGGTGCTCGACATCGGGTCCGGCTCCGGGACGGACGTGCTCTATGCGTCCCTCAAGACCGGGCGATCGGGGAAGGTCTACGGGCTCGACATCACGCCCGCAATGATTACGAAAGCGCGTGCGAACATCGAGCGGATGGGTGCGAAGAACGTGCAGATCCTGGAAGGGGACGCAACCCGGATCCCGCTCCCCGATGCGAGCGCCGACGTGGTCACGAGCAACGGAGTGCTGAACCTCGTGCCGGACAAGCCCGCCGCGTTCCGGGAGATTTTCCGTGTGCTGAAGCCCGGCGGGCGCCTTCAACTCGCAGACATCGTGGTACAGGTGGACGTGGGCTCCGTGTGCGGGCTGAACCCGCAACTCTGGGCGGACTGCATCGGCGGCGCAGCCGTCGAGCCGGAGTACATGGAGACGATCCGGGCGGCGGGATTCCAGGACGTCCGCGTCCTGAAACGCATCGACTACTTCGCGAAGTCGTCCTCCGAGAGCACGAAGCGCATAACGAAGACGTTCGGGGCGGAGAGCGTCGTCGTCGCAGCACGGAAGCCCTAGCGTTACCGATTCGGCCGGGGAACCGGATTGGCGGCGTGTGGGCGCGCGGTGATCCTCGTCCGTGTCACGGCCCCAATCTGGGACGGCGTCTTCGACAAAACGGATGGCCGAGCGCGGTATCGCGCGTCCGCGGCGTCGGATTCCGGCGACGCGAGCGTGCGTACAAGCTCCCCCGAGGGGATACCATGGAACCGGCAACGCACATCCGCGGCGAGCGCACTACAGCGCGCAGCAGCTCAGCTTGTCGACGTCCTCGAAGAACGACAGGGCGGCGAGCTTGATCGCCTCGCTGTGGGTCGGGAAGACATGGACGGTGTCGATGATGTCCTCGAGGGTGAGTCCGTGCTTCACAGCGAGGACCCCTTCGTGGATCATGTCCGGGGCCAGGGAGGCGAGGATGTGGACTCCGAGGATCTTGTGGCTGTCCGCCTCCGCTACGATTTTCACGAGGCCGCGCGTGTCCTCCACGATCACGGGTTTCGGGACCTGCTCAAGGCGGACCGTATTGCATGCGCACCGGAGCTGCCCGGCACGGTTTGCTTCCGCATCCGTGGGACCCACCGAGGCGACCGCAGGATTCGTGAACACCGCGTGGGGCACCGCGCGGTAATCCATTTTGAGCCCTCGATTCGCGAGGGCATTTTCCGCAGCGATGTAGCCTTCCTTGGCCGCGGTCGTCTCGAGCATGGGCTTGCCGATTACGTCGCCGCCCGCGAAGATGTGGCGGGCCGTGGAGCGCATCTCCGCGTCGACCTTCACGCCCCCATCCTCCTTCGCCTCGACGCCGGCCGCGGGAAGGTTCAGGCCTTCGGTGTTCGGATTCCGACCGGTTGCCATCAGGAGAGTCTCCGCCTCGAGCCTCCGCTTTCGACCCCCAATCCGGGCGG
>DASWGO010000369.1:0-4683 GCA_036393695.1 Thermoplasmata archaeon | reverse complement strand
GGCAACATGCCGAAAGGCGTCGAGCCCGTCCTCGATGCGACGACCTTCTACGATCCCACGAACTTCGTGTTCCCGTTCGGTTGCCACATCTGCGTCGTCGATGTGGACCGGGAGACGGGCCAAGTGAAGATCCGACGCTATATCGCCGTCGATGACGTCGGCAACCAGATCAATCCGATGATCGTCGAGGGACAAGTCCACGGCGGAGTCCTGCAGGGCTTGGCCCAAGCGATGCTCGAGCAGTCCGTCTACGACGAGAACGGGAACCTCCTCACGAACAGCTTGATCGAATATCTCGTGCCCACGGCCCTCGAGGCGCCGCGGATCGAGACGGATTCCACCGTTACGCCGTCGCCGCACAACCCGCTCGGGGTGAAGGGCGTCGGGGAGACGGGGACGATCGCGTCGTCGCAAGCGTACGTGAATGCCGTCTGTGATGCCCTCGGCGTCGACCACATCGATATGCCGATCACCCCGGAGAAGGTGTGGCGGGTCCTCCAGAAGAAGTGACTCGACGCCCGACCGGGAATGCTGCAAAACTATTTAGCGCGGCCCGCGGGTCGTCGGGAGGAGACATCGCCGCGTCCTCTCTTGCCGGAGGGGCGCGGAAGTCGGGGCGAGACGCTTCATGATCTCTGCCATCGTGCTCGCGGCGGGAACGTCGTCCCGAATGGGCTCACCAAAGCCTCTCCTCACCTTGGGCGGACGGCCTCTTCTGGAGCGAGTTCTCGAGACGGTTCGCGATGCCGCGGTAGACGACATCGTCGTGGTCCTCGGTCACGAAGCGGATCGGGTACGGGACGGCGTGTCGTTCGACGGGGCTCACCTGGTGGTGAATCCCGCTTACATCGAAGGGATGAGCACTTCCCTACAGGCCGGCGTACGGGCCGCGGATCCGCGCTCGGACGGTTTCCTGATCGTCCTCGGGGACCAGCCATTCGTGCAGTCGGCAACGATCAACACGCTGATTGAGCGCCGGAACGGATCAGGGGCGAAGATTCTGATCCCTACCTACGGAGGCGCTCGAGGCAATCCGGTCCTCCTCGATCGATCTCTCTCCGAGGACGTGCAATCGATCACGGGGGATCAGGGATGCCGCGCCATCTTCGGCCATCACACGCGCGGCATCCTCGAAGTGCCGGTGGACGATCCGGGCATCCTCGTCGACCTTGACACCCCGGAGCAGATCACCCGCGCGGAGGAAGTCGTTCGGACCGGTCGATCGATCGAAGGCCTCGTTGCGATGGCGGAACACGATCGAAGTCACGGTCATCCTCCGGGAGGGGCGATGCGGATCGAGATCCTCCAGGTCGCGCAGGACCTTCAGGCTCGGAATGAGCCGTTCGTCCTGGCCACGGTCGTCCGCGTCGAAAGGCCCTCCTCGGGGCGGCCCGGATTCAAGGCGATCGTCCGCGCGAACCGGGATTTGGTCGGCTGGCTCGGAGGGAGCTGCGCCCAGTCGGTCCTCGTGGCGGAAGGGCTCCGGGCGCTCCGCGACGGAATGCCGCGGCTGATGCGCCTTACGCCGACTCCTGGCCGCGGTCCTCCCCAAGAAGGGGTCGTCGAGTACATCATGGAATGTGCCTCCGGCGGCACGATGGACATCTACCTGGAACCCCACCTGCCCAAACCGCAACTCCTCGTGGTCGGCGATTCCCCCGTGGCCAAGGCGCTCCTTGCGCTCGCCCACCTGCTGGACTATCGAACCGTCCTCGTAACCACGGAACTCGGAGAGAGATCTTCGCAAGACGCCGACCTGATCGTCCAAGACCTCGCCCGAATTCCCGAGATCGTGACCCCTGAAACGTATGCGGTCGTCGCAACGATGGGGAAGTACGACGGGAGCGCGCTGGAACGGCTCGCCGGATCCCAAGCGATGTATGTAGGCCTGGTCGCGAGTCGGCGACGGGCCGCGGCGGTCCTTGCCGCCCTGTCGGACGCGGGACTCGACGAGCCGGCCCGGGCTCGCATCGTCAGCCCGGCGGGGCTCGACTTGTCCGCAGAGACCCCCGAGGAGATCGCCTTGAGCATCATCGCGCAGATCGTCCAGGTCCGTCGGACCTCGGCCCCGCGCGAACTGCCGGTCTCCGACGCCGCGGAGTCGGACGGGCCGATGGAAACGGACGTCGTGTGCGGAATGCAAGTCGATCGAGATTCACCGATCCGTGCGACGCATTCGGGCCGGACGTTTCGATTCTGTTCGGAAGGGTGTCGCGCTAGATTCCTCGAAACGCCGGAAGCGTTTTCATGACTTTGGGCTGTTCATCGGGAGCGCGACCATCCAAGGGCATGGCCCGACCGGTCGAGGGCTCGGACCGACCGCCGGCGCGGTTTCGCCGTGCCTTCGAACAAAACGGCTTCCTCCAGTGAAACGTTATATAGCCACGTCTAGCTGCTCCGCAGGAAGGTCGGGCCTTGCACGAGTCTCGTGACGTTCCGAAGGGAGGCGCCGAGGTTCAGGTCTACGTGCCGTACCCTCTTCGGGAATTCACCAGAGGCGTCGCGACCGTCGACCTCCGCGCGAACGACTTGGCCGAAGCGATCAATGAAATGAATCGACGCTACCCGGGCCTCGCATATCGAATCCTCGACGACCAGGGAGGGCTCCGGCGGTTCGTCAACGTGTTCGTCAACGACGAGTCGGTGTCCCATCGGGCCCCTCGCGAGGTTCCCCTACATCCGGGGGATGAGGTCACGATCCTTCCGTCTGTGGCGGGTGGTTGACATGGTCGATGTAAAGAAAGGCGAAACGCTGGTCGTCGTCGGAACTCGGAAAGGCCTCTTCCTCTTTCACTCGCGAGACCGGAAGAGATGGTCATCACGCGGACCGTATTTCGAGGGAAATGAAATCCGACATGCGATCCTCGATCCATCAGACGGGAAGACGGTCTATGCGGGTGCCACGAGCGAGCACTGGGGGCCGATCGTCGCGAGGACGAAGGACTTCGGAGGCAAGTGGACAACCCCCCATGAAGGTCCCCGGTTCTCGAAGGAGTCCGGGGTCTCCGTCACGCGGATCTGGCAGCTTCAGACGGCGGAGGACGGAGGTCTCTATGCTGGAGTCGAACCGGCGGGACTGTTCCGAAGCGAGGACCGCGGGGAATCGTGGGCCTCCGACGACGCGCTCAATTACCACTCCGGCCGGGAAAAGTGGGAGCCCGGAGGGGGTGGTCTCTGCCTCCACACGATCCTCCCGTATCCCGGCGACTCCCGGCGAATGCTCGTCGGGATCTCCGCCGCGGGGATCTTCGCGACGAACGATGCAGGCAGCTCGTGGCGAATGTACGACGCCGGGATCCGGTATTACGGCAAGCAGAAGCTGTTCGAAAAAGAGGACCTCGCCACGTGCGTCCACAAGATGGTCCGGGACGCGAAGGATCCGTCCATCGTGTATCAGCAAAACCACGCGGGAATGTACCGCCGGACCCGAGGCGATGGCGCTTGGAAGATCGTCGAGAAGGGCCTGCCCGTCTCGAAGAGCAGCGGCGGCACGTTCGGCTTCCCGCTCGCGGCTCATCCGCATGATGCCCAGTCGGCGTATGCGATTCCGTTGGTCGGAGACTACAACCGCGTGATGCCGGACGGGGCGATGGCTGTGTACGGCACGACGAACGGCGGGAAGCAGTGGTTGAAGCGCACGAAGGGCCTCCCGCAGAGCGGGGCGTGGTTCACCGTCCTCCGGGAAGGGCTCCGGACGGATTCGAACGATCCGGCGGGCGTGTACGCGGGGACGACCACGGGTCAGCTCTACCACTCGCGGGACGACGGCGAGTCGTGGCATCTCATGGCCGATCACCTCCCGCCGATCCAGAGCGTCGAGACGGGCATCGTCGGGGGATCCTGATCGAGCTTTCTTCGTGCCATGCATTCATCGCCCGCGAGTCCCTTCGATCCCGAGCCTAGGCGCCTTCGAGCATCTTCCGGGCATTCTCGAAGAAGGCGTTCGTCTTCTTCTCTGTCGTCCCCTGCAGAAGCCGCGCGCCCGTTGTTGCAATCGTGCCGCTCATTTGAACATCCGCGGCCCACTTCACCGTCGTCAGACCGCCGGTTTCGGAGATTGCCAGGGACGCAACGATATCGAACGCGCTCCCCATGCCGGACCCATGGACCGCCATTTGAGCCCGTTCCGGCGGAACTCGCTCTTTCACGACGGCGGACCAGGTGAACGTGCCGCGGATGAAGGCGATGCCCGCCTTGATTGTCCCGCGGAAATGGTCCGCATCGATGATCTCAATCGTGTGTGGATCATCGATCGCGGAGGAGAATTCCTGCGGATTCAGAAAGAACGACCAGACGCGTGCCCTCGGCGCGCGGACGGTGAACGCGCCCTCGAAGTGCACAGCGCTCCTCCTTCCGGCTTACGCAGCACTTTTCTCGTGGAGAATTTTCCACACCTTCCACGGTGTGATTGGGATGTCGATGTGCGTCACGCCGAGATGAGCGAGGGCGTCCACGACCGCGTTCACGATCGCGGCCGGTGCGCCGACCGTCGCGGACTCACCGACCCCCTTTGCCCCGATCGGATGGTGCGGAGACGGTGTCGTCGTCTTCGCGGTCTCCCACTTCGGCGTCTCGACCGCCGTGGGAAGCAGGTAGTCCATGAACGACCCGCCGAGGATGTTCCCGTTCTCATCGTAGTGGATCTCCTCCAGGAGCGCAGGCGCCAGGCCCATCGTCAGGCCT
>DASWGO010000368.1:0-14892 GCA_036393695.1 Thermoplasmata archaeon | reverse complement strand
CGCGATTGGGGCGACGACGAAGAACGCGCGGCGCGCGAACTCGATCCCGCAGGTTCTGAGCATCGCGTTAGGGTTCCTGCCCCCCGTGTACTATCCGCTCGACCGTTTGCCCGCAATCGCCCAACCGATCGCGATGCTCATCCCGACGACCCACGCCGCCCAGCTCGCGAAGTACTATTTCGGGCTCATCACGATCCCGACGTCTCAGATCGTCATCGGGTGGGCGTACCTCCTCGGGTTCGCGGCGCTCATGGGTTTCATCGCATCACGGCGGGCGCATTGGGTCGACCCGTAGAAGCGGAGGATCGCAGCCGTCCCGACCCGGTCGGGGCTCCGCTGAAAGCATGCGCCAGGGCGACCCGAAGCGCGGGTCTATGTCTCTTCCCACTCGGCAGTCGTCGGCACCTCGTACCGGGCATGCACAGGGCGTGGCCAACGAGCGCCCGCCTCGATGAGGGCAGAGCCGAGCACGCCGGCTACGAATCCGTAGCCGAAGCTCACCGACACCGTGCCACTCGATGCCTGCGGGTTCAGATAGGGCGGCGCCACAACGAGGAGGACCACATACAGGAGCAAGACGACGATCCCCGATGTCCCGATGCGCCGTGTCTTGCGGCCCACGGCCGCGATCCCAATAGCGAGGAAGGCCGCGACCACGAGCCATAGGAAGGCGATCCATCCCCACGGTCCGCTCAGGAGCGAGTTCACGAGTTCCGTGCTCCCCATCCCGCCGTACCTCCCCGCTGGGAGGTCCGGTCGCGTCCCGGACACTTCGAACCACGGGAGGACGAACAAGCTGCCGAGCAGCACCGCCGCGCCCGCAACGAGCAACGCGCGACCACCGGCCGAGATTGCTCTCATACCGGCCATGGCCCGTACGAGGGGGATTGCATCTAATACCTTCCGATACAAATGTCCACTTGGTCGGATTCACACCACATTCGTGAACACCGATGCTCTCTGGAGGCCTAGTCCTCGACACCGTTCGGTACTAGCAGCCAAACTTGCGCGAAGCGTGAAATAGGAATCGAACCCTCCCCGCCACCGGGAGGCGAACACCGTCCGGATCTATCTGGCAGGGGCCGCGTTGGCCGTCGCGCTCCTCGTTCTTATGCCAACATCTTTCAACACTGCGGCAGCCTCTGTGGGGTCGACGCCCACGTTCGAAACGGAGCAACCATTCCCCGGCGGCGGAGCGTACTGGGAACCGACGATCGCCGCGGACCCCGGCTCGTCGTACGTCTATCAGGCGGTGACGTACATCAACGCCTCGAAGACCTGCTCGGGTTGCCCAGGCACCGCAATCTTTCTGCGGGTATCGAGCGACGGTGGCGCCACTTGGGGAGCGGCTCATCCGGTGTCGATGGCCCGCGGACGGGGGTGGCAGTTCGACCCGCAGCTCCGGGTGGCCGCGGACGGGACGGTGTATGTCGTGTTTCTGCAGACATTCGATCCCGGGAGCGTTCTATTCAAGTCGACCGACCACGGCGCGACGTGGTCCGGACCGTTCACGATGAACGGGGCGATCCAGTACAACGACAAGCCGATCCTCGTCATCTCTCCGAGCGGCCAAGACGTGTACGTCGCCTTCAACGTCAAGCTCGCATCGTACGTCGCGGTGTCGCACGATGCGGGCCAGACCTTCGCCCAGGTGCAGACGAGCAACGAGAGTTTGTGGTGGTACACCTACGGCGGGACGTATGCGCCGGACGGCAGCGTGTACTTCGCCCAGGCCGGCGAGGCCGGCGCGAAGACGAACGGGAAGCGGACGAACCAAGGTCACACGGACGGCGTGCAGAAGATCTTCGTGTTGAAGATGAACCACGAAGGCACGGCGTGGCAGAACGTGTATCTCGACACGAGCATGGTTGCGACTCCGTGTGCCGTCTTCGGGTGCTACGGCGACTACTTCGCGGCTCAAGCGGCGATTGCCGCGGATGCCGCGGGCAATCTCGTCGTGGCCTACACGCGGAACGACGTCAACGAGACCGCGCATCGGATGTTCATCCGATCCTCATCCGACGGCATCTCCTGGAGCGACCCGACGCTCTTCAACGACCAGGGGGACAGCAACTTCCCAGCGATCGTGGCGGGACCATCCGCCGGGGATTTCCGCTTGGCATGGCAGGACAACCGGGACGCGGCGTGCTCGGACTGTGGCGGACTCGGAAGTTGGAACACGTGGTACGCGCGGACGACGGACGGAGGCGGCACCTGGACCGCGAGCGTCCGATTGTCCAATATGGGGAACGGGGCGCCGTACAAGACGCCTGAGGGTTACGCGTTCCCGGACGGCGACTATTTCGGTCTCGCCGTCGACTCGGCAGGGACGAACCACGTGATCTGGGGCGAGGCGGACGGCTCATCGCTCTACTGCTGTGGTGGCGCCTGGTACACGCGAGGCGTGTGAGGGCACCCGATTCCATGCGGGACCGTCACGATTTCGCACCCTCGACCTCGGCGAGCCACTTCCGGACTTCCTCGACCGCATCCGGATCCTCGAGGGTCGTCGTGTCGCCAATCTCCTGACCGGAGACGAGCGAGCGGATCACGCGGCGCATGATCTTCCCGCTGCGGGTCTTCGGCAATTTCCCCGTGACGTAGATTTCGTCCGGCACGGCGATGGCCCCGATCTCCTTCCGGACGTGATCGCGTAATTCCTGGGTCAGCGAGTCGGTGCGAACCTGGCCTCCCTTCAGGACGACGTAGGCCACGAGGGCCTGGCCCTTCAGCGGATGCGGCTTCCCGACGACCGCCGCCTCCGCGACCTTCGGATGGCTCACCAACGCGGACTCGACTTCCATCGTCCCCATCCGGTGGCCTGCGACATTGATCACATCGTCAATGCGGCCCATGAGCCAGAAACAGCCGTCCTCGTCGATGCGAGCGCCGTCACCCGTGAAGTATTTCCCGGAGACCTGGGACCAGTACACTTGCCGATATCGCTCGGGGTCGTTGTACAGTGTCATGAGCATCGCGGGCCACGGCTTCGAGATGACCAGGTATCCGCCTTTGTTCACCGGGACGGGGTGGCCTTTCTCGTCGACGACCTCCGCGGTGATGCCCGGGAACGCCTGGGTGGCCGACCCGGGCTTCAACGTCGTTAGCCCAGGGAGCGGTGTGAGGAGAATCATTCCGGTCTCCGTCTGCCACCAGGTGTCGACGATCGGGCAGCGACCTCCCCCGATCGTCCGGTGGTACCACCGCCACGCCTCCGGGTTAATCGGCTCGCCGACGGTCCCGAGAAGACGGAGACTCGACAGATCGTGTTTCTTCGGCCACTCGTCGCCCCAGCGCATGAACGCGCGGATGGCCGTTGGGGCGGTGTACAGGATCGTCACGCCGTACGACTCGACGATCGACCAGAAGCGATCGGGGTGAGGCCAATCCGGCGCGCCTTCGTAAAGGAAAGAGGTCGCGCCGTTCGCCAAGGGCCCGTACACGATGTAGGAGTGGCCCGTGACCCATCCGATGTCCGCGGTGCACCAGTACAGGTCGGACTCCTTGACGTCGAAGATGAGGCGATGGGTCGTCGAGACCCCGACCAGGTAGCCGCCCGTCGAATGCTGCACTCCTTTCGGCCGGCCCGTGGTGCCCGACGTGTACAAGACGAACAACGGATCCGTCGCGTCCATCGGCTCCGGCTCACAGAAGTCGTCGACATCCGCAATGGCCTCATGCCACCAGACATCGCGGCCCTTCGTCATCGCCACGGGCTCTTTCGTACGTTGATAGACGACGACGTGGCGCACGAACGGGAGGTCCTCGATCGCTTCATCCACGGTCTTCTTCAGAGGGACGACGTTGCCGCGGCGATATCCCCCGTCCGCCGTCACTACCACTTCGCTCCGGCAATCCTCCGCTCGATCGCGGATCGCCTTCGCGCTGAAGCCCGCAAAAATCACGCTGTGAATCGCTCCGATCCGCGCACACGCGAGCATGGCGATCGGCAGTTCCGGGATCGCGGGCAGGTAGATCGTCACGCGGTCCCCGCGCTTGACGCCGAGGCTCTTCAGGACGTTTGCGAACCGGTTGACCTCCCGCCAGACCATCTGATACGTCAGGACGCGACGGTCTCCCGGTTCTCCTTCCCAGACGATCGCGGCTTTGTTCCGCCGCGGCGAGTCAAGATGTCGATCCAGGCAATTCTGCGAGACGTTGATCTGGCCCCCGACGAACCACTTGGCGAAAGGCGCTTTCCACTGGAGGACCTTCGACCATTTCTTGATCCAGACGAGCTCCTTCGCGCGGTCGGCCCAGTATCGCTCCGGATCGGCGGCGGCGTCCCGCAGGACCTTGCGATCACGGACCCATGCGTTCTTGCGGAACGACTTCGGCGGCGGGTATTCCTCCTTTTCCTTCAGGAGGCTGTCGATCGTCGCGCTCGATACGACCAACCGCTCACCTTGGCGAATCTGTGTAACTGAATGAAGCCTTATGAGCGAATCGCCACGAAATGCAGTCCTCGAGGCAATGGCTCACTGCAGAATCAAAAGGCTCGTGCTCAACTATTCACTCGAAACATGGTGCCTTCCAATCCTGGAAAAGGCTTATTCGTCGGGTACACCATGCCGGCCCGCCGGGGACGGGAGCGGGTTGGAGGAGTATTCATGAAAATGCGTTTTGCGCTGGTGATGACGCTTGTCTTGATCGGATTCCTTGCGGTACCCGCGTTCTCCGAAGTTGTGGCTGCCGAAAGGCCGGCACAGGCTCCGTCGTGGAAGCGCGAACTATTCGGCGCTCCGTTGCCTCTATCGCCCTCCGAACTGGGAGCTCAGGACTCCGGGGGGAACAATCCCGCACTCATGGTGGGTCCCAATGTTCGAGTAAACGCGCCACAGGAGCCCTTTCCGGCTGGGCTCCTCGGACGAAGTGAGACAACGATCGCCGTGGCCCCGGACGGTAGCCGCATGGTTGCCGGCTGGAACGACGCCCAAGGTTTTTGCGGGCCGCCTTTCGGGGCTGCCTGCACGCCCCAGAAACCGAATGGACTCTCCGGATACGCGTTCTCGGTTGACGGCGGCTTGACTTGGAAGGACCGCGGGGCCCCGGACCCGAAGCTGGGCCGCAACTCGGTGGGCATTCCTGTCTTCACCCGCGGTGACCCATGGCTCGCGGTGGACCGAGACGGCAACACCTTCTTTTACGCGAACCTGGCTGTGAATCCTGATACCGGCGACGATCTAGGGGTGAGCGTTCACCGGGGCTCCTTCCATGGCGCCAACTTTGCCTGGCAGGATGTACGAGTCTTCGACTCGCCGAACGCCCAGAAGTTGTGCACCAACCCGGGCCCGCCGCCGCCGGCTCAGATCCCGTGCGATTTCTACGACAAGGAGGCAATCGCCACCGATCCGAGTGATCCGAACAACGCGGTGGTCTCGGTGACGAACTTCCAAGGTCAGCCGACGATTGGACCCAAGTGCGGCGACCTGGCCCAGTTCGGCTTCGGCCAAATCGAGGTCTGGCGGACGCGGGATGGCGGCGCGAATTGGCTGGGCCCGGCCATCGCGGGGCCCGAAAGGCCGGACTCGGTGAAATCTTGCGGGGACTCCGGGACGCTGCAGCAGAGCTCCGCGCCGGCGTTCGGTCCTGATGGCGAGGTCTTCGTGACCTGGCAAGTCGGCCCGACCTTTGACGCTTCGGGCGGCACATCGACGGGCGCCGCGATCTTTGTCGCGCGCTCATTCGATGGAGGCGCGACGTTCGACAAACCGAACAACGTGGCAACGATCAACTCGATGCGCCAGAATGCCCCGGTCGGCTACAACCGGGACCGCATCAATGACCATCCTCGGATCGCGGTCATGACTGAAGGAGATAGCGCGGGACGCGTCCTTGTCGCCTTCTACAGCGCCGTCGCTCCGGTGACGGCCGCCCCAATTACCCCGTGTCCGGCTCCGGTGACTGGACTTTGCAGGGATCAAAGACTCACCTCATCCCAAGTTTTCGTGAGCTTTTCGGACGACCAAGGGAAGACCTTTGGGAAGCCGGTGCCGGTAGCGCCTGCTCCCCCGAGCACGGGACTGAAGCGCTGGTGGCCCGTCGTGACGGTCGGAGATGGCGGCGATGTCAACGTGGTCTACTATGAGAGCAACGAATCACCCGTGCCGTCGGGTGAGGTCTGCCAAGTCACTCTCGCCGGCGGAGCGACCCCCCTCCGACGACGAGGTCCCGCCCACTCCCTGGTAGATACTTTCATCGCGCAGTCGGTCGACGGTGGGGAAACGTTCGGGGCTCCGGTCAAAGTCAGTTCGGTGACGTCCGATTGGTGCACGGCGCTGACCAACATACGCCCGAACTTCGGGGATTACATCGGCGCGGTCACGGTCGGCCAGACGACGTTTGCGGTGTGGGCGGACAGCCGAGAGACCATCATGGTGGACGGAGTACCCAGGCACGTTGTGGACGTGTTCTTTGCGCCCGTAGGGCCGTGACATCCAGATTAGTCCTGAGCGCCGAGTGGGTTTCGTCCGGGCGGGTAGGGGCGCCTCGCGGAAGCCCGTAGGCTGTCCCTACTCTTGCCACGCCAGAGAGATCGCGCCACATCCGAGATCGGACCGAGCCCGGGAGCAAGATTCTCCGAATGGCCCCGCACTCTCAAGGTCGCAGAACGACCTTGATCGAGTCCCGGGCCTGCGCGACGAGTCTGAATCCTTCCGCGGCCTTGCCCAACGGGAGCACGTGCGTGATCAGATCCGTGACCACGAGGCGTTTCTCGCGGAGCAGATTGATCGATTCGCGAATGTCCCGAGGGCTCCCGCCGTATGAAGAAGTCAGCGTGACCTCCTCCCGCCAGAGCTCGTTAAACGGGATGTCGACTTTCGCAGCGGGCTCAATCGGCGCGAAGAATAGGACCGTCCCGCCCCGGTCGACCGATGCGAGCCCTTGGGCGATCGCCTTCGGAGCGCCCGTGCACGTGACGACGAGGTCCGCGAGGTTGCCTTCGTTCGCCTCCCGCAATATGGCCGGGACATCTTCCCGACCGTCGATCACGACATCGGCTCCCGCCTTCCGCGCGGCGGCTTTCCGAAACTCCACGATGTCGGTCCCGATCACCTTCGCCGCCCCGGCCGCCTTCGCGAGCTTGATGTGAAGCAGTCCGGCGATGCCGCTCCCAAGGACAAGTATCGTGGCTCCGGGTCGGAAGTCCGCCAGCCGCTGACCCCGAATCACGCAGGCGAGCGGCTCGACGAACGTGGCCTCGTCATCCGAGATTTCCTTCGGCAGGGGGAACACGCCGTGCTTCACGTTAATCGCGGGCACGCGGACGAATTCCGCGAAGCCGCCCGGATCGAAGTTCGTCGTCCGTAGGGTGTCGCACACGGTCTCGTGGCCCGCACGGCAGTACCGGCAGGAACCGCACGGCACGTGATGCGACACGAAGACGCGGTCGCCGACCTTGACGATGTCTACACCGGCACCGACCTGTGCGACTTCGGCCGCGATCTCGTGGCCCAGGACGAGCGGCGCCTTCGGCTTGCGATACCACTCCATGACGTCGGAACCGCAGATGCCGGACGCCTTGACGCGGACGAGAATCTCTCCGGGCCCGATGTGGGGCGTAGGCACGTCCACGATTCGCACGTCGTCGTTCGCGTAGTACATCGCGGCGCGCATGGTGCGGCGCCTACTTCCTCGGCTTCGCGCCCTTGATGAGCTCGAGGGCTTCCTTCGGGGTCGCGCGTTCGTGGACGACCGCCCGGATGCCGCGGATCATGCCCACGGGATTCGTGGACTGCCAGATGTTGCGACCCATGTCGACGCCTTTGGCGCCGTCCTGGATCGCGTCGTACGCCAGCTCGAGGGCGTCGAGTTCCGTCTCGAGCTTCGGGCCACCCGCGACGACGAGCGGGACCGGGCACGACTCGACGACCTTTGAGAAGTCGTCACAGTAGTACGTCTTGACGAAATGCGCTCCGAACTCGGAGGCGATCCGACACGCGAGGCCGAGGTATCGGGCGTCGCGTTTCTCGAGCTCCTTCCCGACCGCGGTCACCGCGAGCACCGGCATGCCGGCCTCCTCGCCCTCATCGACGAGCTTGCCGAGGTTCACGAGCGAATCATGTTCGTGGGCTGCGCCGACGAAAATGGAGAGGGCCACCGCGGATACGTTCAGGCGAACCGCTTCCTTCATCGATGTGGTAATCTTCTCGTTGGACAGATCTTCGTTCAACACGCTCGCGCCTCCGCTGACCCGGAGGACGATTGGCACGTTCGCGCCTGGATCGATCGACGTCCGCACGACGCCTCGCGTGACCATCACTGCGTCCGCGAACGGGAGGAGCGGCTCCAACGTCTTGCGGGGGATCTCGAGTTTGTGCGTCGGCCCGAGGAAGTATCCGTGGTCCGCAGCGAGCATCACCGTGTGCCCGTCCGCGGGCCGGATGATCCGAGACAGGCGATTGTGAAGTCCCCAGCTCATTGGTATCCCCCGCGAAATGTCGTGACCGCGTCGAACTCGGGAGAGGCCTTAAATCCTTTCCTTCGAAGGTTCCGGAAGGGCCGAATCGGAAACAATACGTTCTTCCCGGTGCATCCGATAGGCAATCAGGATGTATCCCACAAACTCGGGGACGGGCGGCCGGGTCCTCGGAGCCGGCCATCTGGCCGCGGCTTCCCTTGGAATTGGGTTGCCGATCGCCACGACAGCAGTCCTCATCGCCGCCTTGTTCTCCCCCGCTCTCTGGACATCCGTGCCGCTCGTCATGCTGGCGGTCTTCGTGGCGAACCTGGCTAACCTCCTCGTATTCATTGGGCTCCACCGTGCCCGCGCGGGACCCGAACCGTTCCGCAGCGCGCTCGGCGTTGGTGCTGTGCTCTCCGGAATTTGTCTCTCAGCCGTGCTGGTTTTGGCGGGCTGGTTCGCGAGGCTCGGAGCATAGAACGCTTTGCTGGAAAAAGCAAGGGACCGCAATCCTTTACACAGTCCCTAGTATTCCCATCAAGACGGCGGAGGGAGAGCGTTGTCGGCATTGGACCAAGAGTTTGTCGAGTTCGCAAACCGGTTGCATGGGGAACTCATTCGACCGAAAGACGCGAAGTACGACGAGGCAAGGCGAATCTGGAACGCGATGATCGACCGCAGACCCGCGGTGATTGTGCGGTGCAAGGACGCGGATGATGTGATCCAATCGATCACCTTCGCCAAAGAGCATGGATTCGTCTTGGCAGTCCGAGGCGGTGGACACAACGTGTCGGGGAACGCGGTGTGCGATGAAGGCCTCGTGATCGACCTGTCTCTGATGAAAGACATCCGGGTCGACGAGGAGCGACGAACCGCGGTCGTCGGCGCAGGGGTCACATGGGGCGAATTCGATCAGGCGGCGCAGCGCGCCGGGTTGGCGACAACGGGCGGAGTCGTCCCCGCCACCGGCGTCGCCGGACTGGCCCTAGGGGGCGGGTCCGGTTTCCTCGCGCGGACCCAGGGCCTCGCCTGCGACAACCTCCTCGGGGTCGATCTCGTCACGGCGGAGGGACGCGTCACGCACGCGAACGAACAGGAGAATCCAGATCTGTTCTGGGGCGTCCGAGGCGGCGGCGGGAACTTTGGGGTTGCGACGTCGTTCGAGTTCCGACTGCATCCGGTCGGTGCGATTCTCGGCGGTGTCCTCGTCCATCCCATGGGACGAGCCCGGGAACTCCTTCGATTCTATAGCAAGTTCGTCGAGGGAGCACCCGATGAACTTACCTTGTTTGCCGCGCTGGGCACCTCGCCGGACGGCGTTCCCGTGGCGGTCATCCTCGCGGGTTACTTCGGCCCCTTGGATGAGGGGGAACGAATTCTACGACCGGTCCGCGAATTTGGCCCGCCGATCCTGGATGATATCAAGCGAATGTCGTACGTCGACCTCCAAGGCATCCTTGGACCGGCATATCCGCCGGGCGCACGGAACTATTGGAAGTCCGGCTTCCTAGCCGATCTCGGAGAGGAGGCCGTCGATACCATGGTCCGCCACGCCGAGAGCGTGCCCTCGAAACGCACTCAGATCGTGCTCGAGTATCTAGGCGGTGCCGTCTCCCGCGTCGGAGAACGGGACACAGCCTTCGGCCATCGAGACGCGCGTTTCGACCTGGTCATCACGTCGATTTGGTCTGATCCCGCGGAGGACGAAGCAAACATCGCGTGGACTCGGGGTCTCTGGAGTGCGATGGGGCCGTTCGCATCCGGTGGCGTTTACGTCAATTACCTCGGGGACGAACGCGACGAGGGAGCCGAACGGGTTCGGGCGGCATACGACCCGCAGAAATACGAACGGCTCGTCCTCCTCAAGCGCAAGTACGATCCGGAGAACCGGTTCCGGATGAATCAGAACATTCCTCCTTGAATGCCACCCGACGTCGGATCCGATCACTTTCGCAGGATGAGGTGGCTGTCGCCGAACTCGTGCCACTGGTATCCGTTCGCGATCGCCTCTCGGTATGCCTCCATGACGCGCGGCAACCCGATCAACGCTGCGAGCATCGCGAGATGGCTGGTGACGGGGTCGTGGAAGCCCGTCAGCAATCCGTCGACCGATCGGACGGGATGTCCCGGGTGAACGAAGAGACGGGTGAATCCTTGTCGCGGTCGCACGCCGTCCGGCGTCCAGGCGGACTCGAGCGCGCGGACGACGGTTGTCCCGATCGCGATGACGCGGTGGCCGCCGTCGCGAGTGCGATTCACCAGATCGGCTGTAGCCGACGAGACCTCGAACGGCTCCGGGTATACCGATTGTTCCTCCACCTGGTCCGTCTCAATCTCGAGGCTGCTTACTCCGGAGTGAAGGAGGACGGACGTGAACCGGACGCCCGCCCCTTCGAGCGCCTCCCGAATCTTCGGGGAGATCGGTCGCGCGGCGGAGGGCATCTCCACGCTCCCGGGCACCCGCGAGAACAGGCTCTGGTATGCGTCTAGGGGCCAGACCTTCTGAACGTAACCGTAGTGGATCGGCACTCCCGCGCATTGCAGGATCGGCTCGAGCGGCCGGTCCGCGGTGATGAACCAGAGCCTCGGGATTCCCGGATAGGGCGCGACGTACCGGACTGTCGCGTCGCCCACGCGGGCCTCCTCGCCCGCCTCGATCGGCATGGGGCCCGGATGCGCCGGATCCCACCGTGGCTCGGCGAGCCACAGGCCGTCCGCGTATCGCGTGCTCAGGTCGAGCGTGTACGAACCGGAGGGCCCCTGGGCCTCGAGGCTCGCCGCTAACGTCGCACTCTCGTTCGCGACGAGGAGATCTCCTGCGGAGAGGAATCGCGGCAAGTCCACGAACGTCGCATGCTGGTGTCCCGATGGCGTCGTCACGAGGAGACGCACCGCATCCCGGGCGCCATGTTCCGTCTCCACGGGTGTCGACGCGAACAGCGCGCGGGGTTGCTCGAAGACGAGTTCCTGGCGTTTCATGCGGGCACCTCCCAGACCGTGCCTTGGGCCTCGAACCGCTGGCCCGTGACCCGCAAGGGGTCTTGCCCCTCGAGCCACGCCCAGAACGGCAGCGTGACCTCCGGGAGGGGCCGATCACTGATGTCCTGTCCCGGGAACGCGTCCTGGTGCATCTGGGTCCGGAGATCGCCCGGGTCGACCGCGACGACGCCTATGCCGGCTTCGCGCAATTCATTCGCGAGCGTCTTGCTCAGCAAATCGAGCGCGGCCTTGCTGCTCCCGTAGCCGCCCCATCCCGGATATCCGCCGCGAGCCGCGTCGCTCGTGATGTTCACGACAAGGCCTCGCGATTTCTGGAGGACCGGAAGGCACGTGCGGATGAGCGCGAGCGGTGCGACGATATTGACCTCGAACACGCGTCGGAGGACATCGAGCGGGTAGTCCACGAGCGCGGGGAACGGGGAGGCGCCAAGTTCGGAGGCGTTGTTGATGAGGAGATCCAGACGACCGACGCGGCGGACGGCAGCAAGCAGGTCGCGTCGGTGTTGGTCTTGCGCGACATCCCCTGGAACGGCGCTGATGGATGCGCCGGTGGGCTGAAGGCGTTTCACGGCCTCGAGCAACGGAACGTCGTGACGCGCCGTTAGGATGAGGGTCCAACGTTGCCGGGCGAGAAATTCCGCGACGGTGTATCCGAGTCCGCGGCTCGCCCCCGTGATCAGGGCGACCCGTGCGGTTAGAGCGGGAGCGCCAGGACTCGAACTCTGCGCCATGTCCGCACAAGGCCGTCGGCGATTTATCTCGCTTCTCGTTTACAAAATGTACAAACACCCGACACGGCTCGAACCGATGCCGCGCCAGCCGATGGCACATTTATGGCCCGTCGCGGTTCCTATCGAATCGATAGTGCTCGACATCCGCGCCGCGAGGAATCATCTACTCCATAGACTTCGAGAAGCGCCGAAGGCGTCGAGTCCGGCGGATCTCCAATCGTATGTCGGTTCACCCGTGCCGGTCTTAGGCCTCAGCGTGCCGATGATGCGCGCGATACTCGCCGCGTTCGCGAAGGACCATCGGACCTTGGGCGCGGCGGATGTGAACGCTCTCGCAGATGCGCTCTGGTCCGGCCCGGTATTCGAGGAGAAGTCGCTCGCGATACTTCTCCTCGGCCGCTACGAAAAGATCCTCGACGACGATTCGTGGAGGCTCGCGGACCGCTGGGTCGAGACCGCGACCGGATGGGGACTGAGCGATGGTCTCGCCTCTGGCCCGATCGCGGGGATGGTGTACGCGAAGGCGTCCCGATTCCAAGATGTCCTTCAATGGACCCGCGCGAAGAACATCTGGCGGCGACGGGCATCGACCTACGCACTCCACCGATTCGTCCGGGCGGGCGACCTCGATCGGCCGTTCCAACTCCTGGAGAAACTTCTGTCCGATGAGGAGTTCTGAGTCCAGCGCGCGGTTGGCACGTGGCTCCGGGAGTGCTGGAAGAACGATCGACGGCGCACCAAGGCCTTCCTACGGAAGCACGCACGCGGGCTGCCACGGATCGTCATCTCCGTGGCAACGGAACGCGCACTGAAAACCTTCCGAGAGGAACTCCGCCGAAAACGTTGATCGAATTTCACCGACGAACCGCAAGCTTATACGGGCAAGGTCTCTTCGGTTGCGCCGACGGAGCGCGCGGGATGGCGGACACCTTCACGGTTCAGGAGAAGCCCCTCCGTCGATTTTGCGAACAAGTCCTCACCAAGCTGAGCGTCCCCGCGGAAGATGCGCGCGTGACGACGGACGTGCTCGTTCTCGCCGACCTTCGCGGGATTGACTCCCACGGGGTCGCACGTCTGGGCCGATACGTGAACGGCCTCAAGCACGGCACCATGAAGGCGACGGACCAGAGTCGCATCATCCGGGAGGCGAAGGCGACGGCGCTCGTCGACGGCGGTCAGAGCCTCGGCCAGGTCGTCGGGAAGAAAGCGATGGACCTGGCGATCCGGAAGGCGCGGGACACCTCCGTCGGCGTGGTCGCGGTCCGCAATTCGAATCACTACGGCATCGCGGGCTACTACGCGCTCATGGCCCTCGAGCACAATCTAATCGGCCTCAGCATGACTAACGCAGGGCCGCTCGTGGTCCCGACCTTCGGCCGCACATCGATCCTCGGGACGAATCCGATCAGCCTCGCCGCGCCCGCGATGAAGGAGAAAGCGTTCGTCCTCGACATGTCGACATCGACGGTGCCTCGGGGCAAGGTCGAGGTGTACAATCGACTCGGGCAACCGATGCCGCATGGATGGGCGGTCGACGAGACCGGCCGAAGCTCAACGGATCCCGCCCGCGTGCTGAATGCCCTCGCGAAGCGCCTCGGCGGCGGCCTCTTGCCTCTCGGCGGTGAAGGCGAGGAGCTCGGCGGTCACAAGGGATACGGCCTCGCCCTCATGGTCGACGTCCTCTGCGGTGTGCTGAGCGGAGCCGCGACGGGACTGCAAGTCTACGCGGACGAGAACAAACCGAACGTGGGACATTTCTTCATGGCCCTCGATCCGACCGCGTTCCGACCGCTCGACGAGTTCCGGCGGGACATGGACCGGCTGGCACGCGAGCTGAAAGACAGCCCGAAAGCGCAGGGTCAGGACCGGATCTACGTTCACGGAGAGAAGAGCTTCGCGCGGATGGAGAAGTTCCGCAAAGAAGGGATCCCCCTGGATCCGAAAGTCGTCGACGGTCTCAAGAAAATCGGAACCGACCTCGGCATCGCGTGGACTGCCTGATGCATCTCCAGAGCTTCCGTTCGCGACGGGAGACCTCCGGGTCTGCGGATTCCTCCATGCCGAAAGACGTATTACCTGTCGCACACCATGGGGCGCACAGGTGGAGGAGGTTTTCGAAACCATGCCCGAAGAAGAGTTTCTAGGCGAGCTGAGTGAAAAAACGACGTCCGTGACGATTAAGGAGTTCACGCCCGATGGGGTGCTGATCTCGTATAATCTTCAGGGAACGCAGAAGGGCCAGTACGATGCGACCCACATGGAGACCGTGGACGCGCTCTTCAAGCCCGACGGGACGTACGAGTTCGAGGCTCGCGGGATCGATCAGACCGCTGACGGCGACATGCTGATCATCAAGGCGAAAGGCACTGGGCGACAAGTCAGCCCGACGTCCGTTCACGCCGAAGGGGAAGCCGTGTATCAGACGCTCTCAGAAAAACTGAAGTGGCTGAACACCGCGAAAGGCCGGTTCGAAGGGACCTACAACACATCGACGGGCGAGTTCATCGCCAAAGTCTTCGCCCTCAAGTAGTCCGAGAAACCGCGTCCTCGCTCACGGTCGATGACTGCAGGATAGCGTGAGCGCTCGCTTTCGATGAGACCTTTAACCGCCCGCACGATTCGGCAATCCATGGCCCTTCAGACCCGGCAACCGCCCTCTCCTCCGTTCGAATCGTGGATTCCGCTCGCCCGCCAGGTCGTCCGCACCTCCCTTCGTCTAGGGTGGAAGGACGTGTTCACGATCTACACCTATCCGCC
>DASWGO010000367.1:0-2438 GCA_036393695.1 Thermoplasmata archaeon | reverse complement strand
CGGACTTGAACTTCGAGACAATCGGGGTCTCGATCATCGCCCTGTTCGTCGTCGCTTGGGCGTTGTCGGTGGCCTATTGGAAGTACAAGCGATTCGACGAACGGTTCGTGGCGAGCGAGCGGACGTGAGCCGCGGACCTGCCGACCGGAACCGGAACGAGCACGAAATCTAAAAGAGCGGCAAAGGCCTCGAACGTCGTACGAGTCCCGCCCCGCCACGGTCGTCATTCACCCCGCGAGAACTAGCGATCATCGAAGCCGCCGATACGCCGGAAAAGGTGCAGCGGTGGCTCGAGTCGTTGCCCTACAATCGTGAAGAGCATGGAGAGACGCTCCACACGTTTCGTGGCGTGGTCCGGGCGAACAAGGTCCACTGCCTGGAGGGCGCGCTGTGCGCCGCGACGATCCTCGAGCAGCACGGATATCCTCCGATCCTCGCCGACATGGAATCCCAGGATGACCTCGACCATGTCGTCTTGCTGTTCCGCCGCGGGTCGAAGTATGGGACCGTAGCAAGATCGCGGGATCCGGGACTGCACGGACGCAAACCGGTCTTCCGCTCGGTCCGGGATCTCGTCTTCTCGTACGTCGACCCGTTCGTGGATCTCACGGGTCGCGTCGAAGGGTATGGAGTCCTCGACTTGCGCACGCTCCAGGTGGACTGGCGGCTCTCGACCCGGAACGTGTGGTCGGTCCAGGAAGCCTTGATCCGGATGCCGCATGACCCCTTGCGGACGTCGGATCAACGGTATCACCGATGGCACGAGAGATACGTCCGATACAAGCAGCGACATCCGCAGGGGCGACCGGTCTTCTACCCGGACCGCCACCGATGGCTCTAGGTTCCGACTCCGGTTCGGCCCATTCCTAACGATTTCCTCGGGGTCATCTGTGAGGCCTGTGATGCCGTGACATGCCCGATCCGGAAGCGAACGAACTCCGGACCCGCCGCTCCGAGGGTCCGATACTGAATGCAACCGCATTGCGATCGACGAAGGCCGGGCTCTTGGCCCTCGGCATCGTGTCGTTCGCCCTCGCTACATTCGGTCCGTGGTTCAATCTTCTCCTGGGCTACGGGCTGATGGTTGCTTCCATGACGGTGGCGGTCCTCGGCATCTGGTGGGCGGATCGCTCCTCTCACGAAACCAGGAACTCCCCCGCACTGGCCAATGGGATTTACGCGAAATCCGGCGCGGCCCTTTCGGTTGTGGCGTTGCTGCTTTCGGCATACTACACCGGTTTCCTCGTTCTGCTCCTCATCTATTGGCCGCTTTGGTTTGTTGGTCTCTTGCTGACTTGGGCTTTCCACCAGGCTTGGATCGATTCGAACCCCGGCTCGGAGGTGCGCACATGAAGGCCGCGCGATTCGTGTTCGCGATCGGCCTCGTCGTGGTCGCATTGCTGTCCGTGCCCGGCCCCGCGGCCGCGTTCTGCGTGATCGTCGAGCCGCCGACTCCGCTCCCCACCCAAGTGAACGGGACCCAGGTCGAGATCCAATTGACCGAAGGCTTCGCGCGGGTCGTCATCATCAAAGAGTTCTATAACCCGAGCGACGAACCGAAGCAAGGGCAGATCGCGTTCCCCCTCGAGAAGGGCCACGAGCTGATCACCGACCTGCGCATGAAAATCGGAAACGTCACGTACGGCTCCTCGACGCAGAACCGCACGGATGCCTTGAACGCGTTTCTGGAGGCAATCGCGAAAGGCCAAGACGCGGCCCTCGTCCAGTACGATCCGCCACGAGATGTGTATTGGATCGCCGTGACAATCCCGCCGAAAGAAGCTCGAACGACGATCACGACGCTTGAGATGCCCCTCATGAAGACCGACGGATTCTACGAATACACATACCGCTTGTCCATCGACGCACGAGACAGCGTTTCGTATCTCCGCGTGCATGCCCGCGTGGAGACCGCGGCGCCCCTGGGCGAAATCCAGGTCCCGAGCCACCCCGATCTCCCGGTCATCCGGGGTGGGTTGCATTTCGCCGACGCGTACATCAACGAGACCCGACCCGCCGCCACGGGAGACCTCCACATCCGGTTCCGGGCCGCAGGAACCTCGCTGAGCCAGTTCGCAGACCCGACCGGGGATCGATACGTCCGCTTCTCCCTCGACGCCGCCGACCCGATGTTCGCATCGTCGATCCGGCCCACGCCGAGGGCTCTCATCATCCTGGTCGACGCGTCCGGGAGCATGGGATTCCTCGACCGATGGTCGCTCGCGAAAGACGCGGTGCGACGGATTGCCAGCGACCTCGGCGCAGGCGAGTCGTACGGCGTCGCCGTGTTCCAGGGGGCCACCGTCGGGCCTTTCTCCCCCAATCTCCAAGCTTGGACGCCTGCGGGGGAGGCCGACCTCCCTCGCTTCCTCGATTCGTTCCGACCCCATGGGAGCACGAGTCTCGCGGCGCCGCTCGCTCAGGCCGCCTCTTGGGCC
>DASWGO010000366.1:0-11968 GCA_036393695.1 Thermoplasmata archaeon | reverse complement strand
CATGGCACCACCCACGATCGCGCCGAATGTCAGGGACTCTCCCAGGATTACGATCCCGCCGACCACAGCGACGAGCGTGCTCGCGTAAATGTACGCGCCGGCCGACGCCGCGGGGATCCGCTCCAACGCGCGGAACCAGATTCCGTACCCGACGAACGTGGGGAAAATCCCGAGATACAACACGGGAATCCAACCGGCGAGACCCATCGTCTGAAGGTCGGCGACGACGCTGCGTCCCGTCGCCAGCAGGAGCGGAACGAGGAGGACCGTACCGATCAGGAGGGTCCACGCGACGAACGTGAAGGGAGGATAGCGGCGAAGGTAGCCCTTGCCCAGTACGGCGTACAGCGCGGAAAAGATCGCGGGCGGGACGACGGTCAGGGCGCCTTCCGAGGCGCGGAAGGTGAACTGGCTCTCCGGGCGGACGAAGAAAATCATGACCCCGAGGCCGGCGAACGCGACGGCGATCCCGGCGGATTGCCACCGTCCGATGCGCTCCTTCAGCAGCGGAACCGCAAAGATGGCGATGAACGCGGGAGCGGAGGCGATGATCAATGCCGCGGTGCCCGCGCTGACGTTCGGATCCGTCTCCCCCAGGTTCAGGAAGAGATGGTACCCGGTGAATCCGAAGAAGGCGAGGATGACGAGCGTCGGGAGATCTGCCCTCGCCGGCGGATGTCGGATCTGACGCGTGACCACCAGATAGCTCACGAAGAGCACATCCGCCACCGCGAATCGGAGGAAGGTGAGCGTGATCCACGACATGTACGCGAGGGCTTGCTTGATCGCGACGAAGGCGAGCCCCCAAAACAGGATGAGCAGGATCAACGAGGCGTGCAGGGTCCAGCCCCGGTCGGGACTGCCAGACAACGCCATATCCGCGGAAGACGCAGGCGCAATAAAAAGATGAGCCCGGCGTCCAAAGCCGGCACCCGAATCACAGGAGGTACACGTTCGGGAAGTCGGGCACCTCGGCCTTGAACAGGTTCGGGGTGTCGGGTGATCCGCCCGAGAGACGTCGGCTCAGCTCCACCTGTCCGCGTTCTAGCATCTCCGGGTTGTACGAATACTGAATGCGCACATAGTTCGTCGCGCCGACCGACGTCTTGCGGTTGAGAAACTTTCCGAAGTCCTTCCACCCCGGGGGCTGCCGCGACAGGACGTTCGCCATCTCGACGGCGAACCGGCCCCCGATGAAGAACGCCTTCCATTCGTTCACGTTCCGCTCGTCGAGGCGGCCCTCCACGAGTTTCGCGACGCCGTCCGCGTAGGTCGGATTGATGTATTGACGAAACGCCTCCAGATTCGCCAACGCCTCTTCGAGGTTTCCGACGTCTTCCGGATTCAGGACCGGCTTCGGCGGAGGATTGTACCATTTCGCCTGGTATGGTGCATACTTCGCGGCACCCGCTTGAATCTCCCACTCCGCGGCCGCCCGGTCGACGAGAAAATGGATGCGGTTGTGCGCGAGGAGGTAGTCCAGGACAAGGGTCGTTTCGACCTTCTGCGCGACGTCGTCCACGTTCCGGTCCGCGTACTTGCCGAGGTCCCTCCAGATGATCCGGTGGTATTCCTCCTTCAACGCCCGGAGCGCCCCTTCGCGAACATAGATGCCCCATCGATCAGGAGCGAGGCGGAAGCTCACGTAGAACGCCACCGCCTCCGGGCCGAGCTTGAGCATGCTCGGGAGAGTCGCCGGATCCTTCGGGACGTCGACCCGGTATGCGGACAGGGCATCCGCCGTGAGCTCGAACGGACGGGCGCCCTGAAGGGAAGGCACAGCCCCATGGCCCGAAACGCGGACGGCCTTCGGGTCGCAGAACTCGGGATGGGCCGTGGCGAAAGCCGACAGATCCTCCATGGCGCGCCCCGATTGCGCGAGGCCGACTTAAGGACTTGGCCTCAGTAGAGCAGACACTCCACAAGTCGGCCCTCGACTTCCTTCGGCACGAGCGGAGCTGGCGGCCGGAATCGAACAACGAGGCCTTCCTCCTCGACCTCGACAGCGTCGATTGCCTGGGTCATCGGGGATTTCACGTCTGCGATCATCGCACGCACGCGGTCTGCTAGTGCGGTCGGGTCTGCATCTCGGACGCGGCGTTGCGCGATCAGGCCGGTGGTCGTCCACTTCTCGACGGGACCCAGGGCCGCCTCAGCCGAGGCGATGTCGGGGGAGAGCCACCGCAACTCGAGGAAGTCGACGAAGTCGCGGCCTTCCCATCCGCATGTCGGCATGGCGACGGGACACCTCGGATGGAATCGGCACCCTGCAGGCGGGTGCACCGCATCGGGCACCTCCCCTCGAGGGAGGACCTTCCTCCCGCGACGCATCGGGTCAGGAACGGGGACCGCCTCGAGGAGCGCCTTCGTGTACGGATGCTTCGGGTCCGCGTAGATATTTTTCGAGGGGCCCATCTCGACGATCCGTCCGAGGTACATGATCGCGATTCGGTCGCAGATGAATTTCGCCGTCGCCAAGTCGTGCGTAATGAACAAGTACGTCGGGCCGTACCGTTGCTTGAGGTCGAGCATGAGCTCGAGCACTCGGGACCGGATGGACATGTCGAGCATCGCGACGGGCTCGTCGGCGACGATCAGCTCCGGCTTGAGGATCATCGCCCGCGCGATCACGGCCCGTTGCTTCTGGCCGCCGCTGAGGTCCCCAGGATACTTCCGGTAAAGCTGTTCGGCCGGCGACAAGCCGACCTCCGTCATGATGTCGAGCGCGGCGCGCTTGGCTTCCTTCTCCTCGGCCGCTTCGTGGATGATCAATGGGTCCGCGATGCTCTGGCCGATCGTCATCGCGGGGTTGAGGGAGGCGTGCGGGTCCTGGAAGATAATCTGCATTCGCTTCCGCAACGGCCGGAGCTCCGGTTCTTTCATGTGCGAGATGTCGAGCCCGTCGAAGCGGATCGAACCCGAGGTGGGCGCAAGCAGTCGAAGCACCGTGCGGCCCACGGTGGTCTTTCCGCAACCGCTTTCGCCTACGAGTCCGAAGATCTCGCCTCGCCGCAAGGCAAAAGTAACGCCGTCGACGGCGTGGACCGCGAACTTGGTGCCCCAAAGAAGCCGTTGAATCCCGGAGCGCCTCACCGGAAAGTGCTTGACGAGGTCTTGCACCTCCAAGATGGCGTCCGTCACAAGAAGTCCTTCCCGAAATGGCAGGCGGCGAAATGGCCAGGACGGTACTCGACCCAAGCGGGCTCCTCGGTGCGGCAGATTTCCTTCGCGTACATACACCGCGGATGGAACCGGCATGCCGGCGGCGGATCGATTAGATCGGGCGGGAGGCCGTCAATCGAGTACAGCTCCTTCGACTCGAGGTGAATCGTCGATGCGAGCAGGGCCTGCGTGTACGGATGCACAGGCTTCTGGAACACGTCGCGGACGCCACCGAGCTCAACGAATTTGCCCGCGTACATGACCGCAAGACGATCACACACCTCGGCGACGATTCCGACGTTGTGCGTGATTAGGAAGAGCGACATCTTGTACTCGCGACGGAGATCCTCCAGAATCTCGAGGATCTGGGCCTCCACGATGACGTCGAGGGATGTCGTCGGTTCGTCCGCGATCAGGAGCTTCGGGTTCATGACAAGAGACATCGCGATCATGATTCGCTGACGCATGCCCCCGCTGAACTCGTGGGGATAGTGTTTGAGCCGGCTCTCCGGAATACCCATCGATGCGAGGGCCTTCACCGCCCGCTCGACCGCCTCCTGCCTTGAAACGTCCTCGTGGGCGCGGATCGTCTCGACGAAGTGCTCCTCGATCGTGAACAGGGGATCGAGGCGTGTCATCGGATCCTGGAAAATGAGCGCGATGTCCTTTCCGCGAATCTTTCGCAGTTCTTCGCGGGGAAGGGATGACAGGTCCTTTCCGAGAAACCGTAACGTGCCTTCGACCGTAGTCCTCGGAGGAAGGATGCCGAGAATCGCCTTCCCCAGCGTGGACTTACCGCATCCCGTTTCGCCGACAATCCCGAGTGTCTCTCCCCGCCCCATCTCGAACGAGACCCCATCAACCGCACGCACGGGGCCCCGGCGGGTGTTGTAGTGGACCCGGAGGCCAGAGGCTTCGAGCACGGCGTCGCTCACGATCTCTCCTTCCTCAGGACCGGATTTATGATATCGTTCAGTCCTTCTCCCAAGAAGCTCAGTCCGATTGTGAGCAGGACGATGATGAGGCCGGGGAAGAAGGATGACCACCAGATCCCGACACTGATTCGGCTCGAGGCAGCGGACAGGTCCAGCCCCCAGTCCGCGGTAGGCGCCTCGACGCCTAAGCCGAGGTAGCTCAGCCCGGCCGCGGTCAGGACTGCATCCGCCGCACTCAGGGAGAAAATGACGGGAATCGCGACGAGAACGTTCGATGCGATGTAGCGCCAGATGATTCGGCGTGGTGACGCGCCGAGGGCGCGAGCGGCCTCGACGTAGAGCTCTTCACGCACCGACAGGACGAGGCTCCGGGTCGATCGAAAGTACAAAGGGACGTAAATTACGGTCACGGCAAGGCCGATGTTCACCACGCCTTTGCCGATTAACACGGCAATGAGCCCGGCGAGAAGAAGCCCTGGGAATGCGTACAGAGAGTCCATCACGAGGACGAGCAGCTTGTCGATCCGGCCGCCATTGTATCCGGAGAAGAGGCCGATCGGGAACCCCACCAACAGGGCGACGAACACACCGATAGCCATGATCTCGAGCGACGTGGCCGTGCCAAAGAGCACCCGGGAGAACACGTCACGACCCACCGGATCCGTTCCCATCAAGTGCCAGTAACTCAGCCACACAACCTGCAGCGCCACGAAGTTCACGGAGACGAGTCCAGTGCTGTTTCCGTCCGCAAGATGGGTGAGCCTGAGCTGAAAGGCACCCGGCGTCACGTTCGCCAGGGTCCAACGGCGCGCCGAGGTGAGGTCGACTTGGACGAATCGATTCACGGTTCGGATCGCGGTCTGCGGTGACCACGATGCTCCCCCGTCGCTACTGAATTCGACTCCTAGGTACTGTCCCGGAGCGGTGCCGCTCCCGTCCAAGAGGACTGCATATCCGACCGCGGTCACTGCGTCCCTATGTACGCGAACGAGGAAATCCGACACGATGAGGGAGTCGTTCCCGGTTGCGGAGGTCGCACTCCGGCCATCGATCGCCTGGCCGTATGTTACGTTCATCCACCGCGATGCGGAGAACGTGTAGTAGGTGCTGTTTGCGAGGATCGGGGCGTTTGTCCACGGAGGAACATCTCGCTCGTCCACAAACGCGTACGGATCCGATGGGGCAAGCAGCGGCGCGAGGAAAGCAATCAGGACGAAGGCCAAAATGATCACCACGCCGATCCAAGTGAGGACCGCGGGCAGACTTCGTCGCTCCTCCAGGAGCGGAAAGAGCACGCGTCCGAGGATCGAATGAGGGGGGACCCATCGGCGGAGCGAATCAGCTAGGGTGCGTCGGGTGCCCTCGGCCATAGCCACCTACAGCCGGATTCGCGGATCGATCATCGCCCCAATCACATCGATCACGAGGCTGATTATGACGATGATCGTCGCGTAGAACACCACCACTCCTTGAATCATCGTCATGTCTTTGGATGTCACGGAATTGAGTAGGAGGATGCCGATGCCCTCGATCGAGAACGTCTTTTCCGTGAGCACAGCACCTGCAAAGAGGATCGCGAACTGAAGGCCGAGAACCGTCACGACCGGCACGAGTGCGTTCTTGAACGCATGCCGGTAGACGATGGCGCGCCTTGGAACGCCGCGGGCGCGGGCTGCCTCCGTGAAGTCCGCCGAAACCGTGCGAAGCATGTTCGCGCGCACCGTCTTTGCAAAGAAACCGGAGAGCACGAGCCCGAGCGTGAATGAAGGCAGGATGAGATGGGCCACCGCGTTCACGAAGTGACCGAGGTTGCCTTCGATGAGGCTGTCCACCGTGTACATCCCGGTGCGAACTGCGCACGACGAGGGAACCGAGCAAGGTGTGTCGGCGCCTGTCCAGCGGCCGTTTGCGGGAAGCCACTGGAGCCACACACCGAACACGAGTTGGAGCACAAGCCCGAGCCAAAAAATCGGGATCACCCAAATGATCGTGCCAAACATGCGAACGGCGAGATCGATGGGCTTGTCCCGATTCGAGCCCCCGAGGACTCCGAGCGGGATCCCAACGAGGGACGCGACGGCCATCCCCCCGATGGCAATCTCCAACGTCGCCGGAAAGCGAGTGGAAATCTGGGTCCACACGGACTGGCCGCGGTATGTTTCGCCGATGGAAAGGCCGAAATTGCCCGTGAAAATGTTCCGCAGGTAGGTGACGTATTGCACGGGGATAGGCTGGTCCAGTCCGAGTTGCTGCCGGGCGGCATCAATCGCAGGTTGCGGTGGGGTATGCCCACCCCAGAGGGCGAGGATCGGGTCACCCGGCAAGATTCGAAGGACGATGAACACCGCGGTCAACAGGATGAGCAGCATCGGGATGGCCAGGGCCATACGGGCCAAGACGTATGCGAGAAGCGATCCGTCACGGGCCATGGGGCACCCGCCCAGAGACAGGATGACGTCGGCCGATAAAGACCTTGAGAAAAGGAGAAAATGCCAGGGCCTTAGCGGTCCCTGGCAACGGCCACGAGCTCTCGTTGGAGCTCAATCGCATATCCTGCCTGCGACAACAACGCGTTCGCGGATGAGCACTGTGCGTCCCCGTATCGTCCCTGGAATACCGGGGACGCGAACGGCAAGTCCGAAGGTACCATGCTGTACAACGGCGTCGCTTGCCCCAGGAATACGAGCGAGTTAATCGCACCCCGGTCCACCGAGTAGGCGATGGCCTGCCGCACCCGTTTGTCCGGAATCAGATTCACGTTGAAGACGAGGAACCGAATTTGCGGGCTTGACCCCAGCTTCACCGTAATCCCCAAGGAGGATTGACGGGCCTGGAGATCGGCGAGGTCGACGGGTGAAATCGTCCGGAACGCAACATCGACCGTTTTCGTCTCGATATCCTGCTTCAGGGCGGCGTCGCTCGACCGGATGTTGATCACCACACGATTCATCACCGGGACCGAGCTGATGCCGTCGACCGCGTACAGATTCGGCTTGTAGTACGTCGGGTTCTTGTCGAGCACGACAAGCGAGTCCAATGTGTGTGTCGTGAGAACGTACGGTCCCGTCCCGATCACACTGCCAACTGTGGATGGTTGTTTGCCGCTCGGGTTGTAGTTCCACGGAACCGGAGCGGAGACCGAGAACGCCATCAGCTGGTTGAAAAAGCTGACGGGGCTGAACAGGTGGAAGGTGATGTTGTAGGGGTCGGGAGTGTCAATCACTCCCGTTGCCGAGTTCCCGGCCAGGTGGTCCGCGCGGAGTGCGCCGACATCGTACAAGAGGAACGCAGCGCTCCCCGCAAGGTCGAGCCGCATGGTGCGGTCGATCGACCTCTTCATCACCGACGAGTTGAACTGAGTGCCGTCCGAGAAGGTGACTCCCTGCCGCAGGTGGAAGGTGTAGCTCTTTCCGTCCGCCGAGACATCGCCGTTCGCGACTGTCGGCACCCGTGTTGCAAGCCCAGGAAGCAGGGTCGTGTTCTTCGCGTCGTACACGAGCAGCGTGTCGAACACCTGGTTGATCACTTCAATGGACATGAAGTCGTACGCGCTGGCTGGATCCAAGTCGATGATGTGGTCCGACGTCGACGCGTTGAGCTGGGTTGCCCCGGGCTTGTTGACGATGAACCACTTGTAGGAAACCGGATGGAGTTCCACGTTCTGGACACCGTTCACGTAGGCCACCTGGGCCGCACCGGACCAGAGCGGGATGTACGGCACATCCTCGACGAGGGCGGCCTGGATCTTCGCGAAGCGATCCGCCCGGATGGCCGGGTCACTGGTGCTGGCTTCATCGCGGACCCACTGGTCGACTTGGGAGTTGTTGTAGAAAGAGCCTTCGGACTTGGCCCCGGAGATGGCAAGGAACGGCGAAATGTAGTCGTCGGTGTCGAAGTAGTCCGGATACCAGCCGAGGAGGAACATTGGCATCTGCTGCTGGGTCCACCTCGTTTTGTACGCGGTCCAAACGTCGGATTTGAGCGTTACCTGGACCTTGCCGCATGACGCGATGCTGTTCTGCAGCGCCAGTGCGACGGCGACCTCGGTGCTCCCGTAGTGGTTGCTGTTGTTGTACCAGAGCTCGACCGGCAATTTCGCGCTGGCTTTGGGGATCAGCGCGTACGCGCTGACTGCAATCAAGGCAATTACGAGGATGACAACGGCCACGATCAACAGACGACTCCGGCCAACGCCAGGTCGGGCCGGCGGCATCGCGGGTGCAGGTTCAGCCAAACTAGCTCCTCCCTCAGGTCGGACACAACCTGTGCCCGGCCTCTGATTCGGCAAGAACGGGTGGACCTTATTTAATGGTTTCTCGTGGCTCGGAAAAATCGTCGAGCTGCGGACGAATCAGGCGTCGTTTGGACAATCGCAGAACCAAAGACTCGACTCGCGACGCCGTGAAGTCGCGTTCGTCGCACAGGAATTTGCGAAGGCCTTCGGGATCGAAGTCACCTGGGACGATTTGGTCGCTCGGTGCGACCGGAGGATGCAGGAAGAATTCGTGAATCTCGTCGACGTTGTCCGGGAGCGACTGCCGGACATCCGCGGGCAGTGACGAAAGAGAGTGATGTGTCCGGAGGAGTCGAACCGCGGTCTTCGGACCGACGCCGTGGACGCCCGCGTTGAAGTCTGTCCCGATCAGGATCGCGGCGTCGATGAGTTCTTCGCGCTTCAGGCCCAGGGCTCGCAGATTCTCATCGAGATCCAAGAGTTCGGGCGGCACGGCGCGCGATCGGCCGCGTGATGGGAGGAATTCGGTCGATGCGACCGCCAGGAACCGCACAAGCCGAGGCGCGCCAAACAGGAGCGAATCGTAATCTTTCGAGCCGGTCGCCCAGGTTTGTCCCTCGCGAGAGAGGTGAGAAGCTTGGGCCTCTCCTTCACTCGGCGCCTGGATCCACGGGATTCCGATGAGGGTCAGGAGTGTCTTGGCCTCTTCGACCATCGCGCGCGTGAGGCGTGAAGTCATCACGGCTTTCGACCACGCGGTCGCCGTGTCGCCGGCCGCGACCGCCGCGCTGTATTCTCGTTGGGACTTCTCGCGGGCCTCGATCCGCTTCTGGATCTCCTTCCGCTTCAGGTCTGGCGGACGTCCGTCGAAGACGAACACCGGACGGATGTCGTAGTCGGCGAGGAGGCGCGTCGTTCGAAAGGCCAGTCCGTTCAGGTGCGACGTGATGCGTCCCTTCGAGTCTTGCAACGGCTGACCGTCTCGCGTTCGCATGATCGACAGAAACTGGTACAGTTCGAGATTCCCGTCCACCGCGATCGTGCGCCCGCGCAGCGCTTCGAGGCTCGTTGGATGACGCACGGTAATCGGCGTGAGCAGGACGCCCATGGCCTCCTTCCTCATCCCGTCGTAGATTATGTCTTTCTCGCCGGCGAGATCGGAACAGAAATCCGGAACCCGCCTATCGAGCCCGCGTCGAGAAGGTCCATGAATCCCGGTTCGCGGCGATCGCCTCGAGCAACCCCAAGGCTTCGGCTTTCGGAAGGCTCAGGAAGAACTTCCCGACATGCTTGCAGAAATCCTTGCGGTCGACGAGCTTGCCCCAGTCCTCGCAGTCGTGGAGGATCAACCGCCGGACCGGATCGAGCTCGACGCGGTACTCCTTGACCCGCGCGAGGATCGAGTCGCCGTCCCGGGAAATTTCGACGTCTCTCGAATCGATTCGCTTCGCCCGGTCCAAGCGGTTCCGATCCATGAACCGGGTGAGCGCCGCTTCAACGAGGGCGTCTTTCGGTACGTCGGCGCCGAAATCCTCGAGCGTCAACGACCGGAGGCGGATCTCCGCGGCCGTCGCCTGCTTCCGGAAGCCATCGATTCGCTGCAGCGAACGCGCCTGCTCCTGCGTCTGGACCCCGAGCATGCGGAGGATCTGGATGCAATTCTCCGGCGCGTACCCGTGGAAGTGGTTGTTGAAGAAGCCGTACACGGTCTCCGCCTGGGAGGCGACTTGCTGGACCCGCGGCACCCACGATTTGAGTTCCTCTTCCGAGTAGCGATAGTTGTACCACGGATCCTGCCCGTGGCCGTGCCAGCGGAGATACGCCATGGGGGAGGTCACGTGAAGGTCCGGGGGGAGGAGCGGCTCGTCCACGATCGTGTACGCGACCCCCGTGGCTCTGAGGAGGTCGAACGCCTCCATCGTCATCCACGTTTTGTTGCGAGGCTCGAGCGCGAACGTGAAGTCCCGCGGCAGGACGTCGAGGAAGCGGTGGATCGTCGCTTCCTGGAACCGAAGCCGGGGCGGCAGCTGGAGGAGGAGGGGTCCGAGCTTCCCGGCGTCGAGGAGGGGGCGCATTAGCTCGCAGTAGGCGAGGAGATCCTTGTCGGCGCCCTTCGCGAGGTCGAGCAGCCGATCGTGGGTCACGGTCTGCGGGACCTTCGCGGCAAAGACGAAGTCCTCGGGGGTGTAGCGGGCCCATCCCAGGACCATGCCGGGCGAGGGCGCCCGGTAGAAGGTGGAGTTAATCTCGGCCGTGTCGAAAATCCGCGAGTAGGCGCGGAGCTTCGATTCGGTCGCATTGCGATAGACAGGGCCGATCCATTCCTGGTAGTCCCAGCCGCTACAACCAAACCGGAGGCGGACCATTGGCGCATCCTCAATGCGCCGGCGATAGATTATCGTATAGCCGGAACACGCCGACGCCGCCGACGATTCGCCCTCCTCCCGCCTCGGGGTTTAAGCCCGCCAAGGCAATCGGCTCAACGATGACCGAGTCGCTCGTCGGCGCCGGCGGCTGGGGATACTTCTCGGGTGGCCTGGAAGCGTACGCGAAGGCGTTCCGCTTCGCCGAAGTGAACGCGACGTTCTACCGTCGGATCCCCGAGGCCATGGCCCGACATTGGAGAACCCGCGTCCCATCCGACTTCGTGTTCTCAATCAAAGCCAATCGGGACGTCACGCACGCCGGTCGCCTACGGGCGTCGGCGGCCGCGAGGGACGCGTTCGGACACAGCCTGCGGACCGCTCGAATCCTTCGCGCGCCGTTCGTCATCTTGGAGACGCCGGCTTCCCTGAAGATTGAGTCGGATCAGGTTGCCGGGCTGGGCGATCTCGTCGGCATGGCGGATCGCGGGATCCGGATCGGCCTCGAGGCCCGTGCCTACGCCGGGAAAGCGCTTCCGCGAGGGCTCCACCGGACGATGGAGGAGACCGGCATTCTGGACGTCGTCGACTTGTCACAGACGGGACCTCGCCTTGCGGGCGACACGCAGTATACTCGTCTGTTCGGCCCGGGTCCGCACAACGTGTATCAGTTCGACGACGAGGAGTTGCGGGCGATTGATCGGGCGGGAGGCGATGCGGTTCGGGTGGCGTTCACGTTTCACGGGGTGCGGATGTATTCGGACGCGACGCGCTTCCTGACCTTCAAGAGGACGGGCGTTTTCCCGGCCGCGACCCCCTCGCGCGGGCTCGCATCGCTCGAAGCGGTCCTGATGCCCGATGCACGTTTCCCATCATCGAAGGACGACCTCGTCCAACGGCACGGCTGGAAGCTAATCGACCTCGACGACCAGACGCGGGCGCATGCGTATCGCCTCCTGTCCGCGCTTCCGCGTCAGACGTTCCGGAGCATCGGCGAAGTCGTTCAGGCCCTCGGGGCGGGCGTTCCCGAAGCGAAAAAGGGCTGATTCTCAGTATCAGTAAGACCGTTTTCTCCATAGGAAACGCCTGAGAATCTTGTAGTAGCACAGACTACAAAAGGGTTATCATGACCTCAGAAATTAGGCGGGGGAAAGGAGTGAATGACAAATGTCTCTCTGCGGCACCGATTACGCCATCGGCGCAGTCCGCAACATGTACAAGGAATCGCGGCAGGACAACGCGATGGTCGTCATGCCGTCGAAACTCCAGAAGGG
>DASWGO010000365.1:0-3461 GCA_036393695.1 Thermoplasmata archaeon | reverse complement strand
GACGCAATCAGCGAAGGGACCCTCGTGATCGCAGTCGAGCCGGACGCCGTTTCGGACGTCATTGCGCGTTTGAAGAAAGCAGAAATCCTCGCAGAAGACATCGGCCATTTCACGAAAAAGGGCCAAGCTTGTCGGGACCAGGGCCGGCCCCTCAAGCCCGCGGACCGCGATCCGTTCTGGGTCGCGTTCAGCCGAGCCCTTGCCGGGGAGATCTCCTGACCCCACAATCCCCGCGGGAACGGCGCCTCGGCGGCGTGTACCTCGTGACGTCACCGCAGAAACCGGTGTCTCGCCTGCTGGCCATCGTCACCGCGGCTCTCGAGGGTGGCGTCTCCGCGGTTCAACTCCGGGACAAGGGCGTCTACTCTCCGGAGGAGCAGGCCGAAGCAGGTCGGGGTCTGCGCGACCTCTCACGCGGGTTTGGAGTCCCGTTTCTCGTGAACGATAATCCGCAGCTCGCCCGCCGGCTGGAAGCAGACGGCGTTCACGTGGGACGTGACGATCCATCCTCTCGGATTGCGCGGGCGGTCCTCGGACCGCAAGCGATCATCGGCGTCACGGTCTACGGGAAACCGGGCCAGGAGTCCGCGGCCGCGGAAGGCGGCGCCGACTACATTTCTGTGGGGCCGTTCTTCCCGAGCTCGACAAAGCCCGAGGAGCCCGTGTTGCCCATGCATATTCTCGACGCGGTCGTCCACCGTTCGCCCTTGCCCGTGTTCGTCATCGGTGGGGTGACCGCGCAGAACGCTGGCCTCCTCGCGCGGCACCGTGTCGCCGGTGTGGCGGTCGTCTCCGCGATCATGGAGGCCCCGGATCCACGACGGGCGGCCGAAGCGATTCGACGCGCTTTCTTCGGCGCATCGCGCCCGTGATGCGCGCGGCGCACGCGCGCTCGAGGAAACGCGCGCGCGAGAAATCATCGGCCGGAACATCCAGCGACAAACGGTTATATAGAGCCCCTTGCGTGCGAACCTTTCCGTGCGCCGACTCATCGTGACGGAGAAGTTCAACGCCTCAGTACGGATCGCGACGATCCTCAGCGGAGGAAAATCGAAGCGTTCGTACGTGGAAGGGACGCCTGTCTTCGAGTTCACCCAGGGCGAGGACCGCGTGCAAGTGGTCGGCCTCCGCGGCCACATCATCAACCTCGACTATCCAGACGCCCTGAACGACTGGGCTCGTGTTGATCTCAAGGAGCTTGTCTGGGCCGAGCCACAGAAAGTCGTGACCGCAGGGAAGATCGGGGCCGCCCTGAAGACCCTCGCGGCTCAGGCGGACGAAGTGGTGATCGCAACGGATTTCGACCGGGAAGGCGAGCTGATTGGCGTCGAGGCCCTCGGTCTGATCCGAGAGGCTCGACCGGAGATCCGGGTTCGTCGGGCTCGTTTCTCCGCGCTCACAAAATGGGACATCGAAGATGCGTTCTCGAACCTCGTGGACGTCGACTTTCCGCTCGCGGCGTCCGCGGAGTCCCGCCAATCGGTTGACCTGGCGTGGGGTGCCGTCCTGACGCGCTTCATCTCAATCGCGTCGAAGCAACTCGGACGGGACTTCCTCTCCGTGGGCCGGGTCCAGAGCCCGACCCTTGCCCTGATTGTCGACCGGGAGCGGGAGATCGAAAACTTCGTCCCACAGGATTTCTGGACCGTGCATGCGAAGTTCCGAAAAGACGTCGCCGGGGCGCCCATCGAATTCGAGACGAACCACGAGCACAACCCGTTCTGGGCGAGGCGGGAAGCGGAGACCGCGATGGCCGAGGCGGAGGCCGCTGAGCGAGGTCTCGTCCGGGAGTACATTCAGAACGAACGCGAAGAACGGCCGCCGCCCCCCTTCAACACGACGATGTTCGTTGCGGAAGCGAACCGAATCGGATTTGGAGCCGCGCAGGCAATGCGAATCGCGGAAGACCTCTACCAGTCCGGGTTCATCTCGTATCCGCGCACGGACAACACGGTCTACCCGTCGACGGTCAACCTCCGGTCCGTCCTCGAAAAGCTGAGCGAATCGCCGTTTGCGGCAGAGGCCCGAGAACTCGCGGGCCAGGAGCGCATCGTCCCGAGCCGCGGTCGAACGGAAGCGACCGACCATCCCCCCATCTACCCCGTCCAAGGCGTCGGCCGGGACAAGGTGAAGCGGCAAGACCACTGGCGAATCTACGAGCTCGTCGTGCGCCGCTTCCTCGCCACGGTGGCGCCCAACGCGGTTGCAGAGGCCGCCGAAGCCAAGATCGAGCTCGGAGGCCAAGTGTTCCTCGCAGAAGGCTACCGAGTCAAGGAACTCGGGTGGCGCAAGTACTATCCGTACTGGGTCGTGCGAGAGGCCATCTTACCGCCGCTCCTCGTCGACGAGAGCCTTGAGCGGGTGGGCCCCGCAGTCCTCCGGGAGGACCGGACGAAACCGCCGGGGAGGTACAGCGAAGGGTCCCTCATCCAAGAGATGGAGCGCCTCGGCCTGGGAACGAAATCCACGCGACACGAGATCATCAAGAAGCTCTACGACCGCAAGTTCATCGAGGGCAAATACCCCCGGCCCACGACGAGTGGGCGGGCGGTCATCGAGGCGTTGGAGGATCACGCGGAGCGAATCACCCAACCGGAGATGACGGCGCACCTCGAAGCCGACATGGAAGGAATCGCGACCGGCGTCCGCGCTCGCGAAGACGTCGTCCGAGAATCCCAGCAAATGCTCAGCGAGGTGCTCGAGACGCTTGAGGCGAACCGCGAGGCGATCGGGCAGGAAATCGAGGCGGCCTTGCGGGAACAGAATTACATCGGGAAGTGCAACGTCTGCAAGGAAGGGAACCTCACGGTCATCCGGTCCCGGCGGGGCAGCCGCTTCCTCGGGTGCGACCGATATCCCGCGTGCCGGAACACCCATCCCTTGCCGCAAATCGGAATCATCCAGAGCGCGGAGGAGAACTGCCCCGAATGCGGCGCCCCGATGATCAAGCATACCGATCGCGGGCGCACGACGAGCTATTGCGTCGCCTCCGACTGTCCATCGGTCCGCGAGAAGAACTTCATCGGCCGCTGCGAAAAGTGCGGAGATGGCGAATTGATGATCCGTCATGGGACGTACGGGAAGCGCTTCGTGGGTTGCTCGAAGTACCCCGGTTGCGACAACTCCTATCCGCTGCCCCAGCGCGGGCTCATCGTCCCGACGGACGAGCGGTGCAACGCGTGCGGCCATCCGGTCATCAAAGTCATCATGCGGGGCCGGCCGCCCTGGGTCCTCTGCCTGAACATGAAGTGCCCCGCCAAGGAGGGCAAAGGCCGGAGGAAAGGGAAGGGCGGATCCGAGAAGGTGACGCGCAAGCGCAAGCCGAAGCCGGTCGCGGTCGTCGCCGACATCGCCACCGGTTAGGGCGAGGCCATGAAGCGCGTGAAGTCCGCGAGGCTCCGCGGTCGCAGCGTGAAGTTCGTCCGCTTTTCTTCCGCAATCGTCGACTGTGGCGTCTTGCC
>DASWGO010000364.1:0-2613 GCA_036393695.1 Thermoplasmata archaeon | reverse complement strand
ATGGCTGCTGCGCCGCACGGTCTTCTGCGATCGCTTCGCCTGGGACACGCTCGTGGATTTGGGGCTCATCTCGGGGGTCGATGAAGGGTTCCTTCAGTTTCCGCAAGGCCAAATCTTGCTAGACCTCGCGAGGAAGCATCGAAGCGTCCTCGTCACCGCGTCCCGCGAGGAACTCATTCGGCGAAAGCCGATCCTCTCCTTGGACCCACGGCTTGCGCGCCGGCTCCGTCTGTACACCTGGCTCGCGGACCAATTCGGATTCGGACAAGTTGACAGTGGGACCACGTCCGAGTCGGAGAGTGCTTCTCAGGTCTCGGAATACCTCGGGATCGGTCCCGAATGACCCGCCCCCGAACTTCCCCGCTGTGTTGCTAACGCTCAAATACGGGCCCGATAAATATCTCACAGCGCGGGAGGGCGACGCGTCTTTCCGGGGCACGGGGCTCGTGGGGTTCGGGTTCTGGTTCGTCGGAGACGCGAGGCGCTTGCGCGTCGAAGACTGATCGATCACTCGGGCACAGGAGGGACCAACCAACGAAGATCGCGGTGGCGGCTCCGGAATTCGGGCGAATCTGGGGCGGGATCGGGACGTATCTGGGGCAGTTGCTCCCGGGAATCGCGTCCCATCACGAGGTGACGATCCTGTGCGGTCAAACGCCGTCGTACGAGACCGGCTACCAGACCGTGCCCCTCGCCGACGGGGGCGGCGTCATGGCGAACTACTTCAAGTTCCAACGAGCGCTCCAACGGCGATGGCCGGATCTCGTCCGGGAATATCGCCCGGACCTGTTGGTCGTCCACCACGCCCAGATGCCCGACCTCTGGACGGATTCCATGCCGTGCCCCACCGTCGTGACGACTCATACGACGATCCTCGGACAGGCCCGCGGGATTCAAGGGGCTCTCCGACACGGCGGGCCGCTGGACGACACGGAGCGGACGACGTTGGCCGTCCTTCCGGCCCTCCTCCCGATCGAGCTCTACTACTGGAACCGGGTTCGTCACGTCCTCTTCGTCTCGGACGCGGTTCGGCAGGAGGTCCTCGGGACCTACGGCCCGCGAGTCCGGACGTCGGCACTCATTCCGAACGGGCTGGCCCTCGATGAACTGCGAGCGGCCGGAGGACCGCCGGACTCACCGGAAGAACCGGGGTTCATCCTCTACACCGGCCGGCTCCTGGGATGGAAGGGCTTGGCCGTCCTCCTCCGCGCCATGGTGCATCTTCGGCGGCCCGAACGACTTGTCGTGACCGGGAGCGGCCGGGTCGACGCCTGGCGTCGGTACGCCCGGTCCCTCGGGCTCGGACCCGACCGCGTCGAATTCCTCGGAGCGATTCCTCGATCGGAACTGCTCTCGCGTCTGAGGCGGGCCACCCTCGTCGCCCTGCCGAGTTATATGGAGAGTTGTCCGTACTCGCTCATCGAAGCGATGGCGTTCGAGAAGCCGGTCGTGGCCACGGCGATTCCGGGCACCCTGAGCATGGTCGAGGACGGGGTGTCGGCCCTCCTCGTGCCGCCGGGGGATGCGATGGCCCTGGCCGAAGGGATCGATCGATTGCTCGGAGACGAAGCGTTGCGACGGCGGCTCGGACGAACGGCGGCCGTGGTCGCCCGGGATCGATTTTCCTCGGAACGGATGTGCAACGAGACGCTCCAATATTTCGAACAGGTGCTCGCGGCATCGTAATCGGAGGAGGGACCTGGTTGGTGGGGGGAGCGGGGGCGCGGACAGGGAAGGGACGTAGCGCCCAGGTCGGGAGCGATTCGCAGGAGGGCTCCTAGTGCGCGTCCTCTTCATCGGAGCCCACGTCGGCAAGGGGGGAGGCCTCGCCCTCCAGACGTTCCAGGTCTTCACCGGCCTCCGCCGCCACATCGAGGTCGACCTCCTCTGCCTCGATGCGCTTGGAGTCCACCGGACGATGGCGGAGGTCCCCGGCGTCCGCTTCGCGGGACCGTTGGTGTTCCCGAAGGGCATCACGTTCTTGGAGCGGGCGGTTCGAGAGGTCCAAGACGATTATGATTTGTTCCAGGTCCTGGATCCGTACTTCTCGTTGCCCGCGGCGTTCTGGGCCCGGGTCTTCCCACGAGTGGTCTTCTTCGGGACGGACCCACGGGCCGAAATTGGATGGCGGTACGGGCCTCACATGAACGCGTTCATGCGACTCGCGATGGCCCCTCTCATTTCGGGGACCCCGCTGGTCGTGAACTCGCAAGCCCTGGCCGCACGATTCCGTCGGTACCGTCCGCGCATCATTCTGGGCGGCGTGGACACGCGGCGGTTTGACCGGCTCAGGTCGAAGCAGGAAGCGCGACGCTCGGTGGGTGTCCCCGAGAACCGGACCGTTCTCGTCACGGTCGGGAAAGTCATTCCCGTGAAGCGGCTGGAGTGGTTGATGGAAGTCGTGCGGCAACTTCCTGCGGTCGAAGCCATGGTCGTCGGCGGATTTACCGAGGAACATTACAGTGACCAGTATTATCGGACGCTCCTCGCGGCGTATCCGGATATCCGGGATCGAGTCCACTTCACGGGGGAGGTGACTTGGGACCAGGTGCCTACGTATCTGGCCGCCGCCGACATCTTTGTCTTCCCCTCGAAATTCGAAGGGATGCCGAA
>DASWGO010000363.1:0-2525 GCA_036393695.1 Thermoplasmata archaeon | reverse complement strand
AGGATACGCGGACGTCTTGGGCCTCTGAGCGGTGAGCGGCGTGCCCGCATCAAGTTGATAAAGGACGTCCGAGTGCTCAGGAGATACCACTCAGTGGGGTGGGGAGTCCATGGGAGCCTACCTGCGCACCTTCGCCCTCTTTGTCTTGTTGACGGGCATCTTCGTCGTCTTCGGCTGGGCGATCGGGACCGTGTGGCTCGGCAATGCGGTCGGCGGCGTCGTGACGTTCCTCCTCCTCGCGGGCGCGATGAACGCGATCGCGTACTTTGCCTCGGACCGCATCGTCTTGTGGTCGTACAGGGCCAAGCTCGCCACGGAGGCCGAAGCCCCCGAGCTGTACCGGATCGTCCGTCAGGTGACGCAGCAGGCGAACCTGCCGATGCCGAAGGTGGCCATCATCCCGACCCAGACGCCGAACGCGATGGCGACGGGCCGGAATCCGCAGCACGCGGTCGTCGCGGTGACACAGGGCATCCTCAGCCTCCTCTCCGAAGACGAGCTTCGAGGCGTCTTGGCCCATGAAGTCTCGCACGTCCGGAACCGCGACATCCTCGTGATGTCGGTCGCCGCGACACTCGCAGGCGCCATCTCGTTTATGGCGCGGATGTTCGGCTGGAACATGCTGTTCGGCGGCGGCTCGCGGGACCGGAACGGGAACGCGGCCACGCTCATTCTCGCTCTGGTCGGCATGATCCTCGCACCGATCGCCGCCATCCTCGTGCAGCTCGCGATCTCCCGAAGCCGGGAATACAAGGCGGACTACAGCGGCGCGAAGACGATCGGGCAGCCGCTCGCCCTCGCCTCGGCCCTCGAGAAACTCGAGGTGGCGAACCGGCGGAGGCCCCTCACATTCGGCAGCCCGGCGTCGCAGAGCCTGTTCATCGTGAACCCGTTCGCCGCCGGCGCGTTCGTGCGGATGTTCAGCACCCACCCGCCGATCCAAGAGCGCATCGCGCGCCTACGGGCTCTCGCCCAAGGCGTCGACCGGTACTGAGCCGCCCAGCCGACGGGCCCGGCCAACGGCCCGGTCGATATCCGGGGAAGGACGGAAAGAAGCCCTACTTCTTCGGTTTCTTGGGCTCGATGATCCGGACGTCTCCGACCTCTCGGATCAGGTTCGCCTCGCCCGCCCCGGAGATGAAGAAGTCCGTCCATTCTTCGTTCAGGCGTTCGAACGTTTCGTCCGTGTGCTCCCGACTCGCGTCGAGGTCGCTATACTTGCTGATCTCCCACATCGTCGTCGTGTCGAATCGGCCGAAGCCAAAGACGGTCCCGAACGTGCCCCGATAGATCCATCCCTTCGGGGCATGCTTCTGAATCGCCCCTTCGTTCTCCTTCACCCACGCCTGGTACTCCTTCTGCCTCCCCTCCTTGATGTTGCCGCTCTGCAAGTAGAGCATGAGAACCCCCGGACCCGTATCGCTGACGCCGTTTAAGTAACCGTCAACCGAACTCGTGCCCGACGTGCCGGCCGTGGCGGGCGTCGAGATCGCGGATCTTGTCCCGCACGTTCATGTTCGGCTCGAGAATTTCGTACTCCTCGAGGTAGTTCCGGTCCTTGTAGACTACGGTCGTGCGTCCGTCCTTCACCGTCCGGATCACGAGGTTCAGGTCGCCCCCGCCCTCCGGGCCCTCGTAGAGCGTGTAGAACCCGAGGAAATGGCCGATCATCTCCTCGAAGCCGGAATGGGGATAGTAGAAACGGAAGCGGACGCGGTCACCCGGGAAGATGTCCATCTTTTCGAGGAGCTTCTCGTCGAGGATCCCCGCCTCCTTCAAGATGCGACGCTCCTCCGTGATGTCGTCCTTGGGCTCCGCCATGGTGCCGAGCGAGACAGCCGCCGTTTGACTTAAACCAGCGCCTCGCATCTGTCCTTCGCGTGCGGTGGTCGTCGCCCGATCTCGCCGCGCTCCGAATCTCCGAGATCTTCTTCCATGCGGGCCACCGTGTCTCGATGGCGTAGTCCAGGGACCATCGGCTCGGGCCGAACGCGGCGTTGATAATCATGAGGAGGAGGAATACAAAGGCGTAGATGATTCCGGTCCCGATGTCCGTGGAACTGGGACCATAGGGACCCCCGAACCCCTCGGGTACCGACCAGATGATGAGACTGAAAAAGATGCCAGCCGTGTAGGCCACCTTCCGCATGAATCCGAGGAGGAGGGCGAACCCCAGCGCCAACTCTAGCACGCCAATCGTCGAGACGAAGAAACCGGGGTTCGTGCTCACAGTTTGGCTCCAGAAGGCGAACCAGGGCTGCAGCCAGCTCGGCTGGCCCTGGCCCGCGTCGGAGACCATCTGAGCCAACGAGTCGGCGAAGCCCGGTTGGAACTTGAACGCTCCATCAATGATCCAGACGACGCCGAAGATCACCCGCATCGTGGTCTTCAGGGATCCCAAGTGCCGCACGAACCAGTTGTCGAGGAAGACCTGAACGGATGCCATGGATGCTCTCCTCGCGAGGCCAGCTCCGGGGCGGTATTTGAGGGATGGACACGTACCGAACATACTCGTCCGTGTTGGA
>DASWGO010000362.1:0-6075 GCA_036393695.1 Thermoplasmata archaeon | reverse complement strand
TCGCATCGGGAACGGACCTTCGCCGATACCCACCCGGCCCGGATCGCCGGAGAAGACCATGACGCTGTCCGACACCATGTCGATGAAGTACACATCGTGGTCGACGATGAGCCCGGTGCGGGCTTCCTTCTCCATCACCCGCCGGATCGTCCGGGCCGCCTCCATCCGCTGATTCGAATCGAGATACGCGGACGGCTCGTCGATCAGGTAGATGTCCGCATCCCGGCCGAGGCACAGGGCGATGGCGACACGCTGCAACTCCCCGCCGGATAGCGTCGTCACATCCCGCTCGAGCATCCCTTTCACCTTGAGCGGCTGGAGGATCTCTGTCTCGAAGTTACCCGTGTCCGCTTTCTTTCCGACCGCGTTGCGAAGCAATTCCCCGACCGTGCCTTCGTAGACGGCCTCGAGGTATTGTGGCTTGTACGAGACCTGCCACCGTCCCTCGACGGCCCCCGATGTGGGCGTTTCCTGGCCCGCGAGCATCTTGACGAACGTGGTCTTGCCGGTCGCGTTCGGTCCGACCACCCCGACGACCTCGCCTTTGCGGAGCCGTCCCGGGTGCACAGTGAGCTCGAAGTCGTCGAACCGCTTCGTCAGCTCACCGAACGTGACGAGCGTCTCCGCCTTCCAGTCTCCTCGCGGTGGGCGGGTGTCGAAGCGGATCTCGCGATCCCGGAAGCGGATGTTCTCCTCCTTCAGGTAGCCGCCGAGATACACGTTGATCGCGGTGCGGACCGGCCGCGGCTGCGCAATGATTCCGTACGCGCCCTCCTCGCCGTACATCAGGAAGACCGTGTCCGCCAGGAAATCAAGGACGGCCAGGTCGTGCTCCACGACGACGACGTACTTCTCCCGCGACAGCGATTGGATGACCTTGGCAACTTGGAGTCGCTGGTAGATGTCGAGATAGGACGACGGCTCGTCGAAGAAGTAGATGTCGGCATCCTTGAGCATCGTTGCGGCGATCGCCATGCGTTGCAACTCGCCGCCGGACAGTTGCGCGATGTCCCGATCAAGGAACGATCCGAGGTCGAGGGACCTGGTCAGCTCGGCGAGACGACCTCTCTTATCGGCCTTCGTCAAGAGATCCCGGACACGGCCGGTGTAGATCTTGCTCAGCTTGTCGACGTACTGCGGCTTGATGGCCGTCGTGAGTTTCTTGCTCGCAATCTTCGCCAGGTAATCGTGGAGCTCCGTTCCCGCGAAGTAGTCGAGGACTTCTTCCCAGTAAGCCTTCTTGCGGCGATAGTGACCGAGGTTCGGCGCGACTTCCCCGCTTAGGAGGCTTACGCATGTGGTCTTGCCGATTCCGTTCGGGCCGAGCAGACCGATGACTTCTCCTTTCTTCGGGACCGGGAGGCGGAAGAGACGAAACGCGTTCTTTCCATACTGGTGGACGAGATCTTCTTTCAGCGCTTCGGGAAGCCCGATAATCCGAATTGCATCGAACGGACATTTGCGGACGCAGATTCCGCAAGAGATGCACGTCTCCTCGCTGATCGCGGCCTTCGTGGTCTCCGGATCAATCCAGATCACCTCAGTGCCGGTTCGCTGCGGCGGACAAAAGGCGATGCATTCGAGATGGCAGCGCTTGGGCTGACATCGATCTTTGAATACGACGGCGACGCGCACTACGAATTTGATGAACCCTGAGCTATTTAAACATGTGACGGAACGAGCGGACGCGCAGAACCTTTATCCGAGTCGCGACCATCCTTTCCACTGTGATGCGATGATCCCGGGCGGACGCGTGAACCCGCGGCAGATGCGCCAGGCCATGAAGCGGATGGGCATCGAGCAGGAAGAGCTCGAGGGCGTCGAGGAAGTCATCATCCGCACGGCGAGCAAAGAGTACGTGATCCGGGATCCGAACGTCACGGCAATGACCGCGCAGGGTCAGAAGATCTGGACGGTCGTCGGCGAGCCCATCGTCCGAGATCGAGTCGATGCGAAGAAGCCTGATGCGAGCCAAGGACCGGCGATCCCGGAAGAAGACGTCCAACTCGTCGCCGAGAAGGCCGGCGTCTCCGAAGCGGAAGCGCGCAAGGCGCTCGAAGAAAGCGGCGGCGAGCCCGCGGAAGCGATTATCCGCTTGATGAGCCGATGAACATCGAGCGGATCCGATCGATCCTCGGCGTGTGGGCGCCGATGGCGATCGGGCTGTTCATCATCTTGACATCGATCAACTTCTACTTCACCGCGAATCTCACGAACGGACTCTTCGTGGGGAACCTGGAATCGTGGCGGCTCGTGTGTTCCGCGGGCGCTTTCTTCGTCGGTGGAGTCTTGCTCCTCTCTACCTTCGGGCGGTATCGGAAGACGAAGGCGGCCCGGCTCGAGCAGCGAATGAACCGGGCCAAATGAGGTTTGAGGCTCGGATCATTCCCTCCGACGACGCGAACGCGCGACAACGAGGGCAATTACAATCGCGATGACGACAATCACGACGATGAGACTGTATGTGACCGTCGGGCTGCCCAAGATTCCCACCGTCGCCCAGTTTGCGTGTACGACCAATGGGCCATTCACCGTCACGGAGACTTCGATCGCGGAAGAAGTCACGTCGCCGGTCCAGCCGGAGAACCGGTACGTCTGTCCGCCGTACGCGACCTCCTGGGGTGCGCGCAGCGTTGCCTGCGTCCCGGCGGCGTACCAGCCGCCTGCATCGATCGGAACATCGCTCGTGACGCGGACGAGGTATTCGACGTGCCACGTCGCGTGCGCCGTCTTCGGTCCGTCCATCACCATCGGATTCGACAAGGCCCCGGACGATCCGCTCGCGTCACCGGCCCAAGTGTCGAACGCCTCGCGCTGGGTCCCGCTGATCGGAACGATCGATGCGTTCACGGATGCGAGTCCGAACGATCCGTTCGCGTACCACCCACTCCCGGACCCGGTCCCGTACGGCGTTTCGACGGTGAGGTAGTATTGCACTTGCCATACCGCAACGACGAGGTGCGGGCGGTCCATCAGGATCGTCGAGGACCCGGTCGAGTCGGTGCCGGAGGCGTCTTCGAACCAACCCTGGAACTGGGCGCGAGCGCCGTCACCCAAGGAAACGGTCCCGACGTTCAGGCGCGCGCTCGTCTGCGCCCCCGCGTCGTACCAACCTGCCGTCAATGCCGTGCCATACGCGGTGTCGATTCGGAGGCTGTACTGAAGCTTCCAGTTCGCGGTCGCGACTTTGGGCCCGTTCATGACGATGGGATCCGACGTTGTGCCCGAACCGGATGCGCCGTCGCTCCATCCGTTGAAGGCTCGACGTGATCCGGAGGAGAGAGGCAAGGTCGCGGGTGCTATCGCGTTGACGATGTCGCCAGCGAAATACCATCCGCTACCGCTCACCACGCCATATTGGGACTGCACGTCCAAGTAGTACTGCGTCCCAAAAATCGCAATCGCGGTCTTGGGACCATCCATCAAGATTATGTCGGACGTCGTCCCACTGCCGGTAGCGTCGCCGCCCCAACCTTTGAACTGGAGGCGTTCACCCGGACCCACCGTCTGAACCGGGTTCGAGATCGTGGCTTGCGCGGGAGAACCGGCGATGTACCAGTCCTGCCCGGTGGACAAGGGGTCTCGAGAAACTACAGTCAAGAAGAATTCCGTCTTGAACCGCGCGGTCAGGGTGATGCCCGTACCCATCGTGATGTTGTGGGACGGAGCGCCATGGTCCTCCTTCCACTCGAGGAAACGATAGCGGACCCCGGGAGCGCCCGCTTGGAGCGTGTCCACGGCGACGCTGTGGGTCGAGTTGAGGTTGAGCCAGAACGTCGCGGGAGCGGACTGCGGTGGGAGGCCGTCGAGCGTGAAGTTCAATCCCTGGGGGTCGGTCTGAATCACGAGCGCCCGCTCCGGCTGGAACGTCGCCGTGGTATTGATCGTCTTATTTGCGGTGACGCGGTGCGCCCGCCCACCGCCGTCGTTCCATGACACGAACACGAATCGCGAGTTGTTACCGGTAGGCTGTGGGGACGGTGCTTCGAGCCAATGTGCCGTTCCCTGGTCCCACCACAAACTTGCCGGAGCCCCATAGGATACATTGTCGACGAGGATGTAGGGTCCCGGTTGAGAGGCCGCGAACCGCGCTAGGAACTGCTTTTTGAACGTCGCCACGACGTTCGTGTCATTGTCCATCGTCAGACTGTGGGTCTGTGCGCCGCCGTCGCTCCATGAGGTCCACAAGTATCGCGACGTCGAGCCGCTTGGCGGCTGCGGATCCGGCGCGCCAATCGTGTGCACCGATCCGATCACGACAGTTTTCTGGGCGGGACTGGTGTATGTCACCCCGTCGATTTGCACCTTGAGTCCTGCGGGGTTCGTCGAAGCCGTGAGCGTGGCGCCCGGAAAGCCGGGGTTCCTCGCATAGTAGATGTCGAAGTTTTGGCCACGGCCGTCCGTCCAGACGACGTAAATGTAATCGTTGGGTCCCGACTGGAGCGAGAAATAGTCGCCCGGACGGTTGTACGAGCCCGAGGTATCTTCCGACGAAACGCGGAGGTTGGTGGTCCAAGTCGCTCCCCGGTCGGTAGAGTTCGCGTAGAAGATGTTCCACGCTCCGGTCCGGCCGTCTTCCCATGCGGCGTGGACTTTTCCCGTGCTGTCGATCGCAAGGTCGACCATCCATTGCGATGTTGAACCCGCGTCATCGTTGATCTTATGGTTCGTCCCCCAGGTCGCGCCGCCATCCGTGGAATAGGCGAAGAGGATGTCCTGGTTCCCGTTCCGAGAGTCGGGCCACGCAATCGCGATCCCCCCGGAGTTCGGGTCGACATTCATCGCCGGAATCGGAATCTGCCAGGGTCCGACTTGTTGGGCCGACCCGCCTTGGCTGTTCACCCGGATCTGAGGCCCCCAGGTCTGGCCTCGATCGTTCGAGGCCTCGAACATGATGTTGTCCGTGGAAAAGTCCCACCAGGTGAGATAGACTGAACTGGTCCCGAAGGTGCCGACGACAGCGCCAATCACCCCAAGGCTAACGTTGCCAGGATTCCGAATCGGGGCCCAGTGGTTTCCGTCGTCGTCGGACCAAGTGAGCGCCAAGACATTCCCTTCGTCCCATGTCGCGTACAGCCGCCCGCTCGAATCGAACGTGATGGAATCCTTGTCGACGAGTCCGCCAAACCCTTGGATGTAATGGACTCCGCCCCAGTCCTGACCATTCGTTGTGTTGGAAACGTCGAAGCCGGAACTACACGGTGGCGAACTTCCACCGTTCGGATCATATTCGAGGTATGCGAAATGAACCCGATCATTCGGATCCAAGTCCATCCAAGGATCCGAATCGCGGCAGTTCTGATTCGAGTGGGTTTGGTTCATGAGAATATTCGGGGCCCACGTATTTCCCTGATCGGTCGAATAGGAAGCACCTACTCGATATCCCGCGGTCTCGGCGCCGGTCGTCTCTTTCCAGCCGACGAAAACCGTCCCGGTCTTGTTCACGACCATCGTCGGCTCAACCTGCCAATTGTACGGTGACGAGCCGTCCGTGACCTTGATGTTCGGGAAGAAAGGGACAACGGAAGACCGGGTAGGTCCGGCGACGAGCGAAGGTGCGATGGATCGACGAGATGCCCCGGATGCAAGAGTTTGCGGGACTGCAGCGAGAACAAACGCAACAACGATCAACGTCAGTAGAAGTGGACGCGCCCTCAACCCTCTCCCCCGGGCGGTGAGGATTGGTCGAAGCTTGCTTAATCGTTTTGCCCTGCCACGATGAGCCGCGAAGGATTATATACGATGCCTCGGTTGAGAACGACGCTAGGCTTGACCGGGGGGTTGGGCGTCCCCTTGTAGACCCAAATCGTCCTCATGGGGCGGTGACAATCGGGGGCGGTGCTCCCAGTCTGGCGCTGGTCCGGATGCCGACGTTGAGGTTCTGTCCCGCGGGGCTGGAGGCGACAGGGATCGCAGCTGGAGAGCGGCGATCCCCGTCCCGATCGTGGGGAACGGGTCAGGCACGGAAGTGAGCAGCCTCACCGCGGACTACCAACGCTCGCGGGGGTGCGGGACCGAGGACGCATCCGGGTCACCCGGCGTCGGAGCTGAGCATCCACCTCGATGGCCTAGCTT
>DASWGO010000361.1:0-11701 GCA_036393695.1 Thermoplasmata archaeon | reverse complement strand
AAGGGTACGGGTTTCTCAAACCTCCACAGTGTCGGCCACATCAGAAAGGGGCCCGTCACAAATCGGGGCCTTCGCCGAAAGCGGCCACCACGGACTCGGGCGACGGTGACTCGAATAGTTTCGTCGCCTTTGCCGAGTCTTTCAACAGATACCGGAGCGGGCTATATGAGTCTTTCGACACGACCGTTTCCCTGTCGATTTGCCCGAGCGCGGGAATCAGCAATACGTGTACCAGCGGGCGTCCACCATGGCGCCTTGGAGCACGTCGTCGACGGCGCGGACCGCGAAGACCGGAATCGCTCGACTCGCCGGACCGTGGACCCGCGAAGGCCCGACGAACTCCACGCCGTTCTTGTCGTTGATATTCTTGACGAGCAACATCGGATCGTACTGCGACCGATGGCAGACGCAGTAGATCGGATCGACACCGAACACCTGGTAGATCGGTGCCGGGGAGACATAGTCCCGTGCCGGCGGCGGATTCTGGACCACTTGCCATCCGGGATAGCAACACAGATGCGCGCACCGATCATAGACGACCACGATCCGGATGTCTCGAGTTGGATCGTCGTAGTACAAATTGAAACCGGACGGAACCGCGACGTCATTCGGTGCGGAGAAAACCGAGTCGTCTCGTTTCACGCGGATCACGAGGACCGGGTACCCGGTCCCGATGACCCACTTCCCGTCGGTGAACTGACCATCCCAAACGCCGGTCGCCCCTTGCCATTCCTGTAAGTCGGTAACCTTCACTGGCTGGCCGTCGAGGACGTTCCACCACTCATCCGTCGGGAATCGGGTGTACCGGATCGGAGTCTGCGGTTGGTGAACCGGCGGAGCCGGAGCCTTGAGCAGGATGCCGGCCAAGCCGACTCCAAGACCGCCGGCCGCCGCCGCTCCGCCCGCGGCGAGACCGAGCTTGACCAAATCCCGCCGAGTCCATGGTTCCGGCGCCTCCGAATCGTTCTCCTCAGGCAATCGCGTTCCCTCCGGCCCTAGAAGAATCGGGGCCTGCGAAGGAAAAATGCGCGGACCGGTTGAAAGTCTGGTACATATTATGGGTACTGGGACGCGACCCGGTGATCCGGGCATTTCGCTCGGTCAGGCCAACCACGCATGTTCTCCGACAAAACGCCAGAGCATGAGGATCACGCCAAGCGCCTGGAGGATCGACATAAGGAGCAGCAGCGCCCAGATCCGACCGACCGTCGCCCGTCGAATGAAGACCGCGTAGAACAGGACCTGCAACGCCAGGAAGGGCCACAGGTCCGCCATCGAATCGTATGCGGGTCCGTCGAATGGGAACGACCGGAGGGCCCAGCCCAACAGCAGGAACGCGACCGAGAGGACTTGGAGGACGAAGCCGATCCGCAGGGTGCGATTCACGCCGAGGCGCACGGCCATCGTGCGAATTCCGAAGGCACGGTCAGCCGCGTAGTCGGATGCGGTCGTGGGCGCATAGAGCGCACCGAGGAACAGAGCGATCGTCCCGATGAACCACCAGGGCGCGGATTCGATGGGCCGGATGAGAACCCAGCCCGAGAGCGGGCAGAGGACCCCAAACCCGACCATGTTCGTGAGGAGGTCCATCCCGGCGACGCCTTTCCAGTGGATGCCCGGAACCGAGTAGGCGAACGAAAGCGCGATGATCAGGATCGTCAGCACGAGGAACCCTTGCGTCCCGACGAGAGATGTGAACGGGCCGCCTCCGCCGCCAGGGCTGTATCGGACGAGACTCCCTGAGACGTACGCGGCGAGGACGAGGCCCATGGCGGCGAAGCCGAACGCGGCCAGGAGGAGCGTGTCCCGCTCCATCAGGCCTTCGCCGATCAGCTCCTCCACGACCTGAACGTACTTCTTGCGGGGATTCACGCGGTCGGTCGTCCCCATGTCGTGATACACGTTCAGGAGGAGCGTGAAGGTCCCGAGCAGCGGACCGACGACGATCATGCCGAGCACGACGCGGAGGTCATCGACGAACAGATGTCGCGACCCCACGGGTTGAGCGAGCACCCATCCGATGTACAACGGCGCGACGGAGACGATCCAGAACTTCACGCCACCGATGCTGACGATCAGCTCCGACAGGTCGCTCGGTGAGAGGTGAAGCTCCTTCGTCCCTCGGATATCACTTGTGAGACCCATCGCACGGGACATCGGCAACCCCGGCATGAAAATGCCGCGCGGTCGGCTGGCTGCCTGATCGCTTCCCCGCCTCGGTCGGAGCGAGCTCGCAACGACCCATCCAGGCGTCCGAATCTGGCAAAGGGAGGAATGGAGCCGATACGTTTAAGCCCCGCCATCTCGAACGAATTCAAGCCCCCGGACCGCGGGGGAGGGGTACGCGTTCGGCCTGGGGAGATCGGCCTCGACGAGAGGCCCCGAGGTACCGTCAGTGAAGGCAAGCACGTACCGCACGGCCGTCCTCCTGCTCATCCTCGCGGCAGTAGCCTTCGTACCGTTCATCCTCGCCCCGGTCAACGGGACCGTCGCCGGAACGGCGGGGTCCGCTGACCACGCAACCGGTCTGGTTTCCGCCGGTCCTCCACTCGCCGGCGGAATGGTCGCGAGCTCCGACCCGCGGGTCGTCCGGAATGCCACGAACCTGATCGTGGACGGAACGTTCGATGCGATACCCGGACCCTGGATCTACACAAACGGGACGACCGGGGCGGTCATTGCGTCACGTGATCCGACGGCCCGAGCGCGACTCGGCCATTCGACGCCCGTCCTCCGGTTTGATTCGATGGACGACGTGTTCGGATCAACGCCATGGATGAGCGCGGTGTCCAATCCGCAGTCGTCCAGCAACCTCTCCCAAGAAACCGTCATCCGGACGGAAGGGAATGGCTCGATGAAGGACGATGTGACGATTGCCCAGAACAATCAGTGGGCCGGCGCGATCCGCGACGATCCGCTTCCATGGAATTGGTCGGGCTACAACCGCCTGGCGATTCGAATGGACAAGGCGACGCCGGGCACCTTGTGGGCATGGGTGTATGTCCAGGACGACGCAGGGGGGAATTCGTGGGGCCTGTTCTCCCTGGTCACCGGATGGTATCGGTACCCCGTCGATCTGAACGCGCCTCTCGATGTCTCGCATGTGAACTACATCGAGGTCGCTTTTGCCGGAGCGGCAGGGACCACCGGCACCGTCTACGTTGACGACATCGTGTTGTTCAATTCCACGGCCTTCGCCGAGAGCGCTCGTGTCGCCCAGACGTTCACGAAGTCGACTCCGACCGGTGCGAGCCCAAATTCGCTTCGGCTTGTCTTCGGCCTCGATGCCACTCCGTCGTCGAGTGTCGTCGCGAATCTGGAAGTCGCCATCGGTAACACCGTTGAATGGTCCGAGACTCCCGTGGCCGCAGGGACCCGCACGGTCGAGGTGGACCTCAGCGCCGACGCGGCCCTGCAGGCGACCGGTTCGTTCACCCTTGTCATTTCGCTGCGGCTCAATCGCACCGGGTGGGAAGAGCCGTCCATGAGGGCTTGGATCGACAATGTCACGCTGGTCATCCCCGGCACACTCGCGCGGATCGCGGTAACACCGACGACGGCTTCCGTCCTCGTCGGTCAGACGGCCGAATTTACCGCAGGAGGCTGGGATACGGACGGCAATCCGGTCCCACTCACCGGAACGAATTGGTCCTCCACGATCGGGCAGATCGTTGCCGTCAACAGCACCGCCGCCCGGTTTGAGGCGCCCACCCAACCGGGGACCGGGGTCGTCTCCGCGACCCAGGGGACCATTCGAGGTAGCGCGAACGTGACGGTCCACCCACCGGTTGCGGCCGTCCCTCCCTCCTCGCCCTGGGACACGATGCTATGGCCCGGGTTCGCCATGCTCGTCAGCGCGCTCGGTGCGGCCGGATTCGTTGCGCTCCGCCGGTCCGCCAAACACGCCTTCCGAATCGAGGACCTGTTCCTCATCAACCGCGAAGGGCTCCTGATCGCCCACACGACGAGCCGTCGCGATTCGCACGGGGACGAAGACATCCTCGCCGGCATGTTGACGGCCATCATGTCCTTCGCACAGGACGTGTTCCAGGAGGAAATCGGGGGGCTGAGGCAATTCGAAATTGGGAACAAGACGGTCGCCTTGGAGCCCTCCGAACACGTGTATGTCGCCGCGATCGGATCGGGCCCAATCCGGAATCGTCTTTCCACCAGCCTGCGGGACTTCCTCGTCGATATCGAGGAACGATACGGGGACCGGCTCCAGTGGTGGTCCGGGATGAACGAAGACCTGCTCGGGATCGACGCGATGGTTCAATTGTTCGCGCGGCGCGAGCGGTACCGTTGCGGCGACTGGAAACGCCACGCGGCGCCGGGAACGGAACCGAAGGCCGTCGCGACGCCCGAAGGTCCTGGATCTGCCATTCACCTCGTGATTATCCCGAAAGAACCGATGCGGCCACTGTAACGATCACTTCGCGAGTGCCTCGAGGAGGATCACTCCGCCGACGAGCAGGTACAGCGCGTACACATCGCCACCGAACGCGAGCACGAGGAGCCCCGCGAACAGCGCGACGCTGCGGCTGGTGTTCAGGATGAACTCCCGCGTCGCGGTGACCGCTGGGATCGAGTCCTCCATGCGATCCACGAGAATCGTATAGATGAACGACGGCGCGACCACGGCGGTCATCGAGAGCCAACCGATCGCAAAGGCGAAGGATCCGAGGTCCCGCGATGCGAACGCGAGGAGGCACGCGGGGACGGAAAGGGCCGGTCCCAGGAGGATGAAGGGACTCCGAACCTTCACGCGATCCGAAACGCGGCCGAGCACGACCGCAGCGATGCCGGCCGCGAGCGAGAAGAGCGCGAACAGAAGCCCGAGGGCGAACGAATCCCGGGTGAGGAGGAACGAGCCGAGCGGCGTGGCCACGGAGAGCAATCCGTCGACGCCTCCCTGTCCCGCGAATGCGAGGGCGGTTCGCGATCCCATCCGTCGCAAGTCAATGACGTAGGAGAAAGACTCCTCTCGCGGCACGAGTCGACGCGCGCGGATCAGGTTGGCAGCCAAGATGAGCCCTCCGAGCGAGAAGAGGAACGGAAAACCCACGGTGACGGCCAGATACCCGCCGAGGACCGGGGCGACGACGGCGACCGTAGTGAACGTCGCGGTGACGCCGGCCAGCCGACCCGCGCGGTTCCCAGGACTCGTCTCCCTCACGAGCATCGAGTTCATGGGGAGCCAGAAGAGCGGGAGGTAAACGCCGAAGGCCAGGCCGCCGACCAGCACGGCCCAGTTCGCCGGCAGGAACGCGAAAGCGAAGTGACCCGCGGCCATGGTCGCGAGGCCAATCGTCATGCTCGTCCTCGCGGGAATCGGCCGCCCGCGGGCCATGAGGAGGACCCCGAGCGCCGCCGTGAGGAACGCGATCACCCACAGCAGCGTCGCGACCCGGAAGTCGAGCGGTCGGCTGACCAGGTAGACGATCCAGAAACTGCCGGTCATCTGGTTCCCGAACGACTGGACCGCCACGAGCCCGAGCAACTCGCGATACCGGAAGCGCTGCGAGACCCGAAACGGGGGCGGGGCCGGCGGGGCAGAGACCATTCGGGCCGCACCGACGCATGCCCCTGTACAAAGAGACTTCGCTCCGAGTTCCGCGTCTCATCGGGAGGCAGGGGCCCCTTCGCAATCGGAATCGTGACGGATGCGATGGGAAACCATGCGCCGATTGTTATCCACCCCCTTCGAGGAATCGAACGCACCGAAGGGTCACCGCGTTGCGGCGACCAGCGATTCGAGCAGATCGAGGATCGCCGCCTCGCTCTCTACGTTGAGTCGGGCCGAAGACGCCGTGATGCCGACCCGGATGGAAAACGCACTCGGAGGGAGCGAAGCGAACAACGCCTCGTCCGTCCAGTCGTCGCCGGCCGCCAAGATGAAGCCCCACGGTTCGCGGGCCAGATGCGTCGCAAAGTGAGTGCCTTTGCTCACACCGCTCCGTCGGATCTCGACGACCTTGTTCCCCGGCAGGACCTGAAGATCGAAGTTGGCAGTCAGCGTGGTCAGGATGTCGACGAGATCCTTCGCCGCGAGGGTGCCGGATTCCACATCCGCCAAACGATAATGCCACGCGATCGAGAAGTCTTTCTCCTCGAGGGAGGAGCCTGGAACCCTATCGAGGAAACGCTCCATCACAGGTCGTACGCGGACCTTCCAGCCTTCCTCGAGCGGGAGTGTGGAACGCCATTCCCGGTCACCGTGGTCGCGGACCCAGGCGCCGTGTTCCGCGATGAGCGTCAACGGGAGCTCTCCGAACCATTTCTCCAAGTCCTGTCGCGGCCGGCCGCTCACAAGCACGACGTGGTTCGTCGGATCGGACCCGAGTCCCTTCAGGATTCCCATGACGCGGCCGTCCGGCAGTGTCGCCTCCCGGTTCACTGACAAGGAGACGAGGGTTCCGTCATAATCGAAGAGAAGGAGCCGTCGAGCCGCCTTCCGGTACGCTTGGCGGATCTCCTTCCGATGCGCGTCCGATAGGCTCTTCGAAGTGAGATCCTCGGACAGCCGGACGGCATCCTCGAGGCGCTCGAGGAACCGCATCGCCCACGTCCGAGCGTCGTAGCGTCGGAGCCGCTCCTGCATCGCCCGGATTCGCCAGGCCTGCTCCTCCGGCGGCATCGTGAGCGCCCGCTGGATCGCGCCGACGACATCCTCCACGTCGTTCGGGTTCACGATGAGGGCCTCGCGCATCTCCTTCGATGCGCCGGCCATCTCGCTGAGGACGAGGACGCCCCGCGGCTCCTGCTTCGCGGCGACATACTCCTTCGCGATGAGGTTCATCCCGTCTCGAAGAGGGGTGATGATCGCCACGTCGCTCACTCGGTAGAGGGCGATGAGCTCGTCGAAGTCGAGTTGGCGGTACACATATCGGATCGGCGACCACGCAATCGTGCTGTACCGGCTGTTGATGCGCCCGACGCGCTCGTCGATCGCCCGCTTCAGCCGCGCATACTCGGCGACTCGCTCGCGCGACGGCACCACGGCGAGGAGGTAGGTGATCTTCCGGCGCCACTCCGGGTGCAGCTCGAGGAATCGTCCGAACGCGTCGAGCCCTTCCGGGATGCCTTTCGTGTAGTCGAGGCGGGAGATCGAGAACAGGAGCTTCGACGGTTCCAGCCCTTTCCTCAGTCGCGCGATCGAACGGCCGGCGGCGGGACCGATCGGAGTCGAATTGAACTTCGCGACATCGACCCCGAGAGGGAAGACATCCACTTGCACCGCCCGATGGCCCGCGACGATCGTGCCGATCCGGTTGTCGAGGCCCAGGTCCCGCAGGACGCTTCCCAGGAATGCGCGGGCGTAGTCGTAGGTGTGGAAGCCTATCAGGTCGGCGCCGAGCATCCCTTGAAGGATTTCCCGGTGCCACGGGAGGAGACGAAACACATCATACGGCGGGAACGGGATGTGGAGGAAGAATCCGACCCGGGCCTCGGGAACCCGTTCCCGGATCAAGCGAGGCAGGAGCAGAAGGTGGTAGTCGTGGATCCACAGCTGATCGTTTGGGCGGAGGGCCCGCACGATCGCGTCCGCGAACCTCGCGTTGACGGCCCGATACGCTTCCCATTCCGAGGCCGAGTATCTCGCGTACGTCGAGAAGGAATGAAACAACGGCCACAACGTCCCATTCGAAAAGCCGGCGTAGTACGGGCGGGCAAGGGCGTGAGGAAGAACAACGGGAACGCAGTCGAACTCTTTCTCGAGGCGCGTGGTGACTTCCTCGGTTTCGCTGGGTGCGATGGTGCCCGGCCATCCGAACCAGCGAGCCTGCAATTCTCGATGAAACGAGGCGAGGCCCGCCGCGACTCCGCCGGGATTCGGCTGCACATCGAGGTGGTTCCCGATTCGCCGAACGGTGACCGGAAGACGGTTCGAGACGAGGATGAGGGTCATATTCGCAAAGAGCCCGTCATCGATCCAGTGACGGTTGGCCAAGTCGCTGATGGCGTCTCTGGATCTGGTTCGGGGATACGGGCTTGCCGAGAGCGGGAGGACATCCTGCATAATAATGCTGCGTCGCAACGACCATCCGAGCACGCGGTATCGCGCGACGAAGACGAATGGTTGGAACTGCTTCCACGCGTTCCAAAGGGGTGCGCGGCTGCGGCCCCGAAAGCGTTTATAGCTCGTGCCTTGATAGGCGCCGCCTGCGGGGATCGCCTAGCCTGGTAGGGCGCTGGATTGCTAAGGACGAAATCCCGTCCGCAAGGATCCAGTGCGCTCTGCGCCCGGGGGTTCAAATCCCCCTCCCCGCGCGGATGTTCGCGGATCTGACATTAAGTGCTCCCGATGAGAACCACGGGGAACGGTTCAAGAAGGGGGCTCCGAGATAGCCCTCGTCCTCCGATGCCGCGAGAGCCAATGAAATCGAAGGTCGTCCTTCTGGGCGACGGGGGAGTGGGGAAAACCTCTCTCGTCCGCCGCCTCGTCGTCGACCAGTATTCGGACGACTACATCACCACGGTCGGCACGAAAGTGTCGAAGCGAAGCCTGAACATCGGATCGACCCTGGCCGAAGTCGAGATGGTCATGCAGATCTGGGACGTCCTTGGGCAGAAAGGATACAGCGGGGTGCAGGAGACGGCGATCAAGGGAGCCCAAGGCGTCCTACTCGTGTACGACGCCACGAACGACGAGAGCCGTCGGGCCCTCGAGGAGTACTGGATCCCGGCCGTCTGGAGGCTCGCCGGGCGAATCCCCACGGTCTTCGCAGGGAACAAGTCCGACCTCGTCCCGGATCGGGTCTGGGCTGAGGAGTACCTGTACTTCCTCACGCAGAAGTATTCGTGTCCCGGAATCCTGACGAGCGCGAAGACGGGGGACCGGGTCGAGTCGTCCTTCAAGGCTCTCGGGGAGCAGATCCTGCAGGCCGCCGGACATCCGATCCGACGGATCGCACTCGTGACGCCCCCGCAGGAGCCCGTCGACCGCCTGATTCGCGTGACGGACAAGATCATGACGGACTTCTGCTACCACCTGGGCGGCGTAGAGACGGGCATGCCGATCGTGAAGCGTCAGCTCGGTCTCGCAGGCCTCGACGTCCGCGCGCCGACGACGGACGCGATCCGGACCCTCATCGAGAGGCTCGCGGTCGTCGAACAGGACTTCAAGGGCGCGGAAGAAATCCTATCGAACCGCGAACGGCGACTCGACTGGCTCGATGGGACCGACTCGTGATGCGCCGACGAACGCTAGTGAGCTAGCGGGAAGTTCTTCTCCCCGGCGCGAATCGGCACGGGGAGCCAGTTCTCCCGCGGCGGGAATGGGCACACGTAGTCATCGCTGTACGCGCAGTACGGGTTGTACGCCAGGTTGAAGTCGATCACGAATTCGTCCGTCGGCTGTTCTTCGATGTCGAGGTATCGACTCGCCCCGTAGGTCTCCTTGCCGGACGTCGCGTCACGGAACGGGACGAACAGGCTCTCGTCCGCGTGGTGATGGCCCGGCTGAGGGACCGACTTGAACGCGGCGAGCCGCTGCTTCGTGCCGTCGATCTCGAACTCGAACACGCCGTACCGAATCATCTCCCGAGGAACGCCCTTGGAGGTCGCGAGCACGACTCGTTGGGGTTTCGGGTCTTTGATCAGCTTGGCGCGCACTCGGTATTTCGGATCCGGAGGAAAATATGCGAGGCCCTCAAGCTTGTGGCGGAGCTCGTGCCGGATCGGGGACTCGGCGTCCTCCTTGAAGAAGAAGTCTTTCTCGCGACGCATCGCCTCGATTTCCTTCACATAGTCCTCGGCGGAACCTTTGGGCGACATCGCGGGCCCGACCGTCATCGTCCGCCATAAATCTGTGCGAATCACATCGAGTAGAGGTGCTCTTTCGCCTTCTCCAGGAGTTCTTTCTCGGTCTGGCCGAGGTGCGTCGCGGGAATCTTCGTCTCAACGAGGCCGAGGATCTGCGTTGCAGCGCCGATCTTCTGCGCCTGGATCGCCTGATGGACCAACTCGGCGGCAACGCGCGCCTTCAATTTCGACAGGCCTGCATCCTCCGGGGCGATCTCGAGCATCTCCTCAACGAGCTTGAGCGACTCGTCGAAACGGCCCGTCCTCGCGAACGACTTCACCGCGCGTTCGAGCATCGCGAAGCGATGAACCGTCCCGGGATCGAGCGGCATGGAGATCCGGCAAAGTTCGTGCAGGGCTTATGATTTGCGACGGTCTAGTATCGGGCCATCTCGGGTTCGATCTTGTCCGCCCACTCGTCGATCCCGCCGACGAGGTTCTTCACCTTGCGGAAGCCAATCTCCCGGAGGAAGTTCGTGATCCGACCCGAGCGGACGCCGGTCTTGCAGTACACGACGATTTCGTCGGCGGTGCTGAGCTCGTTCACTCGGGAAGGAACCTGGGCCACCGGCATCAGGACCGCCTTGTCCAAGCGGGCAATCTCCCATTCCATCGGCTCTCGAACGTCGAGGAGGACGACCGCTCTGCCCCCGTCGACCTTCTCCTTCAGCTCCGCGACCGTGATCTGGAACTCCTCCCCGACCTTCTCCGACGGACCTCGCAAGCCGCAGAACTCCTCGTAATCGATGAGTTCCTTGATCGTCGGATTCGAACCGCAGATCGGGCACTCGGGGTTCTTGCGCAACTTGAGCTCCCGGAACTTCATCCGCAGGGCGTCGAATACAAGGAGACGACCGATGAGCGTGTCGCCCCTTCCGAGGAGGAGTTTGATCGTCTCGATCGCCTGGATCGATCCGACAATCCCCGGGAGCACGCCGAGCACCCCGCCCTCCGCGCACGACGGGACGAGGCCGGGCGGCGGCGGTTCGGCGTACAGACAGCGGTAACAGGGGCCCTTGGCCGCGTGGAAGACGCTCGCTTGGCCTTCGAAGCGGAAGATCGATCCGTAGACGTTCGGCTTGTTCAGGAGGACCGTCGCGTCGTTCACGAGGTACCGGGTCGGGAAGTTGTCCGTTCCATCGATGACGACGTCGTAGTCTTTCAGGATTTCCAGAGCGTTGTCCGAGGTCAGGCGCGTCTCGTACGTCTGCACATCGACGTTCGGGTTGATCTGGGCGACCTGTTCTTTCGCGACTTCGATCTTCTTGCGGCCGACGTCCTTCGTCCCGTACAGCACTTGGCGCTGCAGGTTCGTTTCGTCGATGACGTCGAAGTCGACGATCCCGAGTCGGCCGACGCCGGCGGCGCCGAGGTATTGCGTGAGCGGCACGCCGAGCCCCCCGGCGCCGATGATCAGGGCGGACGACTGCTTGAGTTTCAACTGCCCCGCCATGCCGACTTCGGGCAGGATCAGATGCCGGGAATAGCGCTTGATTTCCGCCGGCATGAGGACGTCCTTGCGCTTCGCGGCCAGCCGATCCATCAGCGAAAACGAACCGCCCGCGATGCTCGGGACGATCGAGATCGTGTCCCCTTCCTTCAAGGGGGTCGCAGCCTTCTCGAGGTAGCGGATGTCCTCCTCGTTGACGTAGACGTTCACGAAATTCCGCAGGCGACCGTCGTCCGCGTACAGATGACGTCGAAGCTGGTCGAAGCGGTCCACGAGGCCTCCGAGGGCCTGTTCGACGCTTTCGGCCTCGACCTCCACCGCATCGTGGTTCGCCGCGTATTGACGAAGGGCCGTCGGAATGACGATCCGGACCGCAGCCATGGTCGTACCTGTTCCATGACGGTGTTATACTTAAGGTTCGTCCCGCGGGTGCTGCGCATCCGAATC
>DASWGO010000360.1:0-5112 GCA_036393695.1 Thermoplasmata archaeon | reverse complement strand
GCGCACGTCTTTCGAGAGGCTCCCGTGGTGGACGCCGATCTTCGGGTCCTGGTACCATGCCGCCAACCGCGACGACAGGAACTCCGCGGTGTCCCGCGTGTTCACGAAGAACAACGTGGACTGGTGTTCTTTGATCAACTCGTAACATCGGCGGAGCGCCGCGGCTTGGCCCGGCTTCACTCGAAGACGTTCGGCGATCTCGGAGTCGCCTTGGGCGGTCGCCGGCATCTCGACTCGAATGCGGATGCCTTTCGGGATGCGGACCCGGATCACCTCGACGGGCCGGCCTACGCCGCCGAGAAACGCCGCGACCTCGGCCGGCGTGCCGACCGTTGCGGAGAGCCCAATCCGCTGGAACTCGCGGCCGGTCAGGTCCCGCAATCGCTCGAGGCCGACCGCAAGCTGGGCGCCGCGCTCGTCCGACGCGAGCTCGTGGATTTCGTCGACGACGACGTACCGCACGGACCGGAGATGCTCCCGCAGCTTCCGACCGGTGAAGAGGATCTGGAACGTCTCCGGCGTCGTGATGAGGATGTCCGGAGGATGTCGGGTGATCGCCGCGCGTTCCTGAGGCGTCGTGTCTCCGTGGCGGACCGCGACGCGGACGCCAAGCCGGTCCGCGAAGAAAGTCATCCGCCGCAACATGTCGCGGTTCAACGCGCGAAGCGGAGTGATGTACAGGCACGACGTCGGCTCCGGCTTGTCCCGCAGGATCCGGTCGAGGATCGGGAGCAGGGCGGCCTCCGTCTTCCCGATCCCGGTCGGGGCGACGAGGAGCACGTTCGCGCCCGCGAGAATCCGAGGAATCGCGCGCTCCTGGGGTTCCGTGAACGTCTCGATCCCGAGGGCCTGGACCGTCTCGAGGATCCGGGAGTCCAGCCCAAGGCTCTCCATGCCCGCCGCTTCAAGGGTCGCTGGGACTAAAAGTTGCCGTCCAGGTCGCCGTCTCGACCGCCGATACGCGCCTTGTCGTCGATGGGCCCGGCCGGACTTTCCGGTCCCGTGGGTGCCGCGGGACCTTTTGAACCGACGACCATCTGGTTATGAGCCAGACGCTCCACCAGACTAAGCTACGGGCCCTGGGGCGCGGAACCGCGGAGCGTTACTTAAGGAGTCTGTCCGCGCGTTTCCTAATACGGGCTGCGTCCTTCTCGGACCGTGGGCGGAGCAGCCGCGAATCTGAAGACCCTCGAGCGAATCATCCCATCGGCGAATGGCCTGACCGTCTTCGACGCAGACACCCAAGAGACTTCGTACGGAATTTGCTTTCTCGACGGCCTTCCGTACATCTTCGACACGCACCGCAAGGGTGCGCGATACGTCGCCACACTCGAACTCCTGACCGAGGTCGTGGAGCCGATCGGCGTCACTCGGGACCGCATTCGTCGATTCGGCCGAGACGCCCGCGCGGCCGGTCTCCTCCCCATCCCTTACAGCGCGTGCTTCTTCAAAGGAAATCTTCACGTGTACGCTTTCTCCGGGCCGGTTCGCGGATTCGACCTCGTGGCGATCGGGCCGACAGCGGTCCGATCGGAACGAGCCCTGATGCAGCGTGCGAATCGACTGAAGTCTCGGGTGCCCGCGGCGATCGCTCGCGCTCAACGCGAACTGCTCGAAGGGAAGCAACGCGCGCGACACCAAGCGGATCTCCGAGTCCTGACAGCGCGGCTCAAGGCAACTCAAAATGCCGGACCTCGTTGACCGGAACGAGCGAGGGACTTTATGAGGGCACGAGCCACTCCCGACAACGTGGCCACAGAACCGGCCGAAGGGGCGCTCCTACTCGAACTCGCGAAGGACTCGTTCCGGCAACAGATCGCGAAGAGAGTCCGGCCGCTCGCGCGCGGTTACGTGGAGAAGTGGCTGAAGTGCGAACTCTGGCTCTACACGTCTGTCATTCAACGTCATTCCAACGAACTGCATTCCTACAAAGCGGTCGTCCTTCAGACCCTCCGGACCACGAGCCTCGACGACATGCTGGCGATTTGCCGAACGACGCGCCCCGACCTAGCCGACCTGTGGGCCAAGCCCGCGGCGCGAGCGAAATTGGAGAAAGAAATCGAAAAGGCGATCGAGGCCGTCGAGGCAGCTTGACGTCCACAAATCGCGAACGAGAGCGCCCTCGGGCAAGGGCGCCTTAGAAGTTGTCGCGGCTCGCCCTCCATCTTATAGCGACGGCCGTATGTCTGCGCGCTCACGTCGCTCGGGCTGCCCGGAGCACCTTCCTCAAGGAGCCCGCGTCGTGGTAGCTCTGCGCGAGACGGGCCGCCTGCTCTCGCGGCATCCCGCTCTGCATCAAGGTCGCACGGAACCTCTGGACGCCTCGTTTCCGGCGCGCCTGGAAGCGGAGGAACCCCACGCTAAGGCGGATCGCCACTACGGGGATCGCCGCGACTAGGACGACCGGCAGGCTGTCTCGGTCGCGGGCCATCAGTCATCGCCTTCGCGGCGATGGCCGACAGCTTTCGCAATGATCCCGCCCAGATTCAGAGAGGACATGTACTGTTCCGAGAGCTTGAACGCCTGCTCGTCCGTCATGCCGCTCTTCTTCAGGGTCGTGTAGAAGTTCGCGACCGCCTGCCCGAACTTCGCGGATGCGTCCTTTCCGTAAATCGAATCCGTGAGGCTGTTCAAAAGGGCGGGCATCTTCTCCGAAAAAATGGCGAAGATCTCCTTCACGTTCTCCGGCTCCATTTGGTGTCTCCTTTCCCTGTCTTCCGACATTCTTTCACCTGGTGTTTGCTTGTCCCGCAACATGCTGGTCCTTGTATTTGGGGAAACCGAGCACTTGTGACCACTTCTCGACGATGACCTCGGAGACCCGATAGGTTCGTCCCCTCGATCCGGGCGCGGACACCAGGACGCCCCGCTCCTCCAGTTCCTGGATGCGTTCCCGCACAATCCGACGTGAGGCCGTGCCTCGCTTGCCTTTCACGGCCTCCGTGACTTGGGAGATGTTGCGGTCCCCTTTCTCGAAGAGTGCCGCGACGATGTGCTTGGAGATGTCGTCCTTCAGTCCTGGGATGACGAGTTCCGGGGAGACGGCGCCATGCTTCGCGTACAGGTCCAGGAGGCGAAAGTACCCACGGGCGATCGTCCGGAGTTCGTCGAGGTAGCCCGCGATCTCGCGATACGGCTCGGCGACCGTGCCCAGGACCTCCCGCAAGGCCTCCACCTGCTTGCGGAGTTCCCGCACGTCGTCCTGGAGGTCGCCTTCGCCCATGCGCGCTCCCCATCCAAGCGCCGAGGCTTAAAGTCCCCGCACTTTCCATCGGGCTTCGACGCGTGCGAGTTCCCTCTCCGGCCGCCTTCGCTTCTGGATCCACCGAATCTCGATCTCGCGCGCCGGTTCGAGGAACAACTCCATCATTCGTCTCGCCTCGAACGGGCAGCGGTGGTCACGCCTCATGACCCGTCCGGAGAAAGGTGGTCATGAAGGGACCCTGAATCGCATGGGAGAGAGCGCCGTCGTGCGGATTCGCTCTATACCAGGCAATCCTGAACCTATCACGCCGGGGGACGCGACGAGCTAGCGTCGCCAGAATGGTCGCCGTCCCCACCAAGCCCGCCGGCATGGGCGGGCACTTTCGCGGTTCTTGTTCCGATTCATGCTTGTGGCCGCCAATCACCCAACTTGAAAGGAGAGATCATCCTCTTTCCGATTACATCGTGTAGCCATCTCGCATACTTCGCTGTTTCCGCGCCCTCTCGATAGTGTGCCTCGACCACGGGTTCACAAGGAGGTCCTTCTTCAGAGCATGAAGCATCTCAAGACAATCTTCTCTCTTGACCTCGGTCTGGTTGTTCGTGTTCTCCCAAACTTAGGATACCGTCGATGTGTGCGGCTCATTCACAGTTGGAATGCAGAGAAAGGGGGAGTCCTGCTGCACATAGCTTTCGATCAAAGTCAATAGAGCGACCATCTTTTGCCTGAGTTGGCCATCGCTCCGCGACCAGCAAGTAATCTTCTGCTTGAGGATCGCGTTTATTTGTCCTCTCAACGCCCTGATGCTTTCGCATTTCTGCGTGAGCGTATCAAGGTAGGGAGCAAGCTCTGCCGACCCGAAGAGCCCATACCTGCTTGCACGAATCTCTCCCCATTTCTCGAACCCGGCAAGCCAAAAAGCCTCCAGCCGCTCGGCCCCCTCGCGTGTCGCGTCATAGAGCGTAGATGTCTTCGAGGTGCTTTGCCTAGACCTCCTGTCTGAATCGAAAATCTTGCCCATCGCGCGACGTCCCTCGGTACGTCCGCGTTTGGTTGTCCCTTCCATGGAGGCCTCAAAGACTCCCAAACTTGATAATGGCGCCGCAAGCCTGAACCGAGCGACTAGCATCCAACGGCTCAGTAAGGCACTCCGCTATGAGCGCAGAGAACGAGAACGACCGCCCGATGCTCGGTAAGAACGAGAACGACCGCCCGATGCTCGGTAAGACCGAGAACGACCGCCCGATGCTTGGCAAACCGTTCGGATTGGAAGAGGGGACATGCTACCTCGTTCGGGGGAAACAGTCCGAAACGAGCTACCTGCTCTTCCAAGCCGTTGTGGAACAGGGGACTCCCGGCCTTTGCATTACGACGATGTACCCGGAGAAAGTGCGTTTGCGGTACAGTCTCGCCTCCGTTCCGGTCTGGTGGATTTCCTTCGTCCCAGGCGATCAGCACTACGCCCCAAACGCGATCGGCGTCCTTGCGAAGGTGATCGAGGGCTTCGTCGACGAGAACCCAGCCGGTTGCGTCGTGCTCCTGGACGGGGTTGAATCGATCATGAACAACATCGGGTTCGACAAGGACATGCTCTTCGTCGAGCACATGAACGAGTACGTGATGTCGCGGAAAGCGATCGTCCTCTTCACTGTGGATCCGGAGTGTTTCAAGCTATCCGAATTCGCCCGCCTCGAGAGATCCCTCAAAAGCATCGACGAACCGCAGTTGCGCCAAGCCCTGGACAACCCGGAACACTATCCTCGAACTGGAATCCGCTAGCTGACGCGGACCCAAACATGAACGAACGGTCTGCCGGTGACGGGACGAAGTGAAAGGATATCACCTCAGCCGTCCACCTCGCCGAGGAACGCATCCTTCGCCGCCCGCAGGTGATGGATTCACCCAAG
>DASWGO010000359.1:0-4654 GCA_036393695.1 Thermoplasmata archaeon | reverse complement strand
TTCTCCCAGTCGAGGTGCACCCGTCGGCTCGGGGCCTCGAAGAGGAACGGGTGGACGATATACATCGTCGCCCCGTCTCGCGCGAGGACCGGTTCCCCGGCTGATCGGAACACGATTCCGCGGAGCCCGGTCTCTTCGCGGACTTCCACGACCGCCCGATGTTTCGGATCCTCGCGGCCTTCGATGTGTCCCGAGATCGCGGACCAGCGTCCCCGGAAGGAGCCCACCTTCTCGCTCCGACGGACGAGCAGGATGTGTCCTCGGTTCCGAAGGATCGCCGTGACAACCCGGTTCCCTTTGACATCGGGCAGCTCGATGGAGCCCCGGTTCGCGTCGACGACGATTCGATCTCCCGTGCGCAACCCGCCGACATCGACTCGGTCCACCATCGGGATCCCAGCAAGGGTTGCGCCGACCGCGACGACGGCGTCTGCGCGTTGGTTCACGATCGCCGCGGGTCCGTGGCCCCGCTTGCCGAGGCCGTATAGCACGTACGAACCCACGGTGCTCCCTTTCCCGCCCGGGAAGGCGAAGATTCGGCCCTCCATGCGTTCGCCCGCCACGCCGGTCGCGTCATCAAGGATCGATCCTGTGGCCGGGTCCACACCGCCGACGAACGAGAACGGAGTCCGGGAAGCGATTGTCTGGCCGGACGCCCGGCCCGGAACAATTCCACGCGCGCGGATTCTCATGTGTATCGCTCCAGCAGAGTCTCGATGTCGTCGAAGATGACCTTCTGCTTGCAGAGGCTCGGAAGGTAGTACGCCCCTTTTCCCGAGGGCGTGGCGACCGTGCCGAACCGATGCTCGAGGAGGGTGACCTCCAGGCATGTGTCCGCGAGGACTCGACCCCCGTGTCGTTCGACGATCCCGACGGCGTCCGGATTCGCATCGCGCACAACGCGGCTCGTGAAGATCCAGACCGGAATCCGCGGCGGCGTTCGTTCGATGAGGTGCGCGATCCGCTGCAGCTCGTCGGCCGAAAGTTGCGGGGACCCGAGACCGATCAGGTCGGCCTCCGTCCCGTCGGTGTGCGCCCGTTTTGCGGCGATCAGGTCCTTCTCAGCAATCGTGATCGACTTGAGGCCCTTCACGCGCGCCTCGCGGGCTTCCGGTGTCACGCCCTCCAGATGGAACATGCCGCACGCACCGGAAGAGGCGAGCGCCGCTCCAAGCCACTTGAGGTCTCCCTCGGAGGCGCGAAAACCGCGGAAGAAAGGCAGGCCGTCACCCACCCGTTCGCCGGCGACGAGCCCGATCAGGGAGTAGTCGATCCCACGTGGTCTCACGCGAACCTGCACAATCACCGTGGGTTCCCGCCCCTCGTCCGTGTGGAGCCCGTACTCCGGCGTCGCTCCGACGATCGCGGCGGCGAGAGCCGCGGGACCGCCCTCGCGGTTCGTTCGGGCCCCAAGGACCGAGTTCGCGAAGCAGACGGCACTCGACTCCGCCCAGGCGACGTGCTCCCTAAAGGCCGGTCGGACGCCGATCAGGTATGGCGTGCACGAGAAAGTGGGCCGGACGCCCATCGTCTCGTAGGCCCGCGCGATGCGTCCTTGCTTCTCCGCGAAGGTCGCCGGGACCCCGAGATCCTCCCACTGCGCGAGATCCGTCCCCAGCGGATTCACGGTCGTGGGGACCGAGACGCGCGCGTCCCGCGCGAAGTCCTCGAGGAACTCGAGGCCGGGGTCACCGATCATCTTGTACGAGGCGCCGGACACGTGCGCCGAGGTGATCGGCACGAGGCGCGGTGCGTCGGCGAGGCGGCCCACCGTGAGGAGGATTTCCATCGCCTTGCGTTGTGCGTCCGTGCCTTCGTCAAGAAGATGACGCTGCGCCCGCGTGAGTCGCATTCACGGCGCCTCCGCGAGGATCGAGTGAGCGATCCTCCGGGCTTCCGCTGGTTTCGCGGGGTAGGCGATGAGTTTTAGCCGGACGTCGATCGGATCCGAATCCTTCGCGAGCTCCAGTCGTTCCTGGTACGCGGCTTGCTTATCGAGTCGGAAGTGGAGGACCCCGTCCTGGTCCATGCGCGCCTCCACGTCGTGGGCGATCGCCGTAGGCACGCCCGCCGCGGACCAACGCTCCCAGACCGCCCGGATGCCCGGCCGCTTCTCCACGCGGCGGGTGAGCCGGACGAGTGAATTCCCGAAATGGCCTTCGAGCGGCTCACGAGACGTCTCGCCTTCGGGGACCGCGAACAGGAGGGCTGTGGCCACTCGTTCCTCCGCTTCCGTTGCGTGACAGTATGTGCGGGCCTCGATGCGGCGGATCGGCAGGTCAGCCATGGAGCCGCTCCAGGGCTGCGCGCGCCTGCCGCCGGAACTCGTCCAGGCTCGATTCGTTCACGAGCATGACGTCGGCCGTTGCGATGACATCACCGAGGCGCCAGCTCAGTTCCCGGAGGTCTCGCGCTCGCACGGCTTCGATGGTCACCGCGTCATCCGAGCGCTTGCGTCGCAACATGCGTTCATGCCGCGTCTTCGGGGACGCATGGACCGCGACGACCGCGAGCGCCTCGCCGAACGCCTTTCGGAACACCTCCAGCTCTGCTCGGCCGCGCAGCCCTTCGACGACAACGCGCTCTCCGTGAACCCGCGGCAGGGTGCGCTCCGCCCAGATTCCGAATCCATGCGCCTCTCGCTCGGCGTGGGCCATCCCTCCGACCGCGGCGTCGGTGATCGGAAGGCCCCGACGCTGGGCTTCTTCCCTAACCACGTCGCCCATCCGGATGATGGAGAAGCCGAGGTCCCTCGCCACCACGAGGACTTCCTCCTTCCCGCATCCCGGCATGCCGGTGACGCAGACCACCATCACGCACGCGATGAAAGGGAGGATTCACTTAAGCGTTTCCCGCGACCTCAGATGGATTCCGCGCCTCCCGCCATGAGACCTGGCTAACTCGCATGTCCGACGAGGCTAAGGACCCAGAGGCCGCCAGACAAACCTGCCGACGCAAGCAGGACTGAGGTGACGAAGACCCACTGTCTCCGGCCAAGGCCATGTAAGGTGACCGGAATCAACAGCAGTCCGGCGAGCCCGAAGGCCGTCGCCATTTCAGCGAAGAAAACGACCGTACTGTAGATGAATTGGAGTTCGAACAGCGGTTGCCTGGGAAACGTCTCGAGGACAGCGACCGATCCCGCAGCAAACGCGATCGTTGCGGTCGCGAGTTGGACTAACGGGAGATTGCGGGATGCGCGGTGCGTGAGCTCCACCCAACATGTATCCTTCTGTACCGGCAAAGTCCTACCGCAGGAACTCGGTTGTCACGGGAACCCGCCACACAAAATAGAAATACCCACGGACCGTAAGCTCGTCCCGGAGGAATACCATCCCTCTCGACCTTGACCTGACACGGATGCGATTCGGGACCGAGCTCCTGAAGCGCGGCTTCGCGAAGATGCAGAAGGGCGGCGTCGTGATGGATGTCACGAACGCCGAGCAAGCCGCCATCGCGGAGGAAGCAGGCTCGGTTGCGGTCATGGCCCTCGAGCGCGTGCCCGCGGACATCCGAGCGGCGGGCGGCGTCGCGCGCATGGCTGACCCGGTCAAGATCCAGGAGATCATGGATTCCGTCACGGTGCCGGTGATGGCCAAGTGCCGGATCGGTCACGAGGCGGAGGCGCGGGCCCTCGAGTCCATGGGGGTCGACATGATCGACGAGTCCGAAGTCCTCACCCCCGCCGACCCGTTCTTCCACGTCAACAAGAGGGCCTTCAGCGTCCCGTTCGTGTGCGGATGCCGGAACCTCGGCGAGGCTGTCCGGCGAGTCTGGGAAGGCGCCGCGATGATGCGCACGAAAGGCGAGGCCGGGACTGGGGACATCATCGAGGCCGTCCGCCACGTCCGGCTCGTGAACGGCGCGATCGCCGAGCTCAACAGCAAGAGCAAGGAACAGCTGTACCTGATTGCAACAAAGTTTGCGGACAGTTACACGGTGCTCCTGAAGGAGATCCGCGTTGCCCACGGCGAGCCCGCGAGCGTCTCCGAAGCCGACGTCGTATTCGCCAACGAGAACCTCGACACGATTACAGAGGGCCTGTTCCAGATCCTTACGGAGGTCAAGAAGATCCAGCGCCTTCCGGTGGTCAACTTCGCGGCCGGCGGGGTCGCGACGCCGGCAGATGCCGCCCTGATGATGCTCATGGGCTGTGATGGCGTCTTCGTCGGGTCCGGGATTTTCAAGTCGGAGAATCCGGAGGGCCGCGGCCGAGCCATCGTCGATGCGGTCGCGCACTTCGATGATCCGTCGACGGTCGCAGAGGTCTCGAAAGGCATCGGCCTCGCGATGAAGGGGATGGACGCTAAGGCGCTGCCGGTCGAGGCGCGGTTGCAAGACCGCGGTTGGTGACCTGCTCCAAGAGCAAGTCCAGCACCTCCGGCACCCCTGACCCGGTCAAGGCGGATACCCTAAGCTCATCGGAACTGGGGCTTTCGAGGTCGCTCTTCGTTGCCGCGACGAGGATCGGCACGCTCGGGAACAGCGCTCGGACTTCGTCGAGGAGCCGACGTTGGTCGTCGAGCGGATAGCCGCACGTTTCCGTCGGATCCAGGAGGAACAGCACGCCGTTCGCGAGATGGGCGAGGGCTGCGATGGCCTGCCGTTCCATCTTGTTCCTCTTGTCCATCGGCCGGTCGAGAAGCCCGGGCGT
>DASWGO010000358.1:0-6418 GCA_036393695.1 Thermoplasmata archaeon | reverse complement strand
CTTGGTCAAGCTGCCGAAAATCATGGCGGGCGTCCCCTGCCTCGCCCTCGCGAAGCTCGAGATGATGAACCCGGGCGGAAGCGTGAAAGACCGAATCGGCGAGAAGATGATCGAAGACGCCGAGGCGAAGGGGCTCTTGAGGCCCGGGGGTACGATCATCGAGCCGACGAGCGGAAACACGGGCCTCGGGCTGGCGATGGTCGCCGCAATCAAGGGCTACCGCACGGTCTTCACGATGCCGGACAAGATGAGCCGAGAGAAGATCGATCTCCTGAAGGCCCTCGGGGCCCGGGTCGTCGTGACGCCGACCGCGGTCCCGCCGGAACACCCGGACTCCTATTACCGCGTCGCAGAGCGGATCCATCGAGACACGCCGAACTCGATCTTGCCCAACCAGTACGCGAACCAAGCGAATCCGCGGGCGCACTACGAGACGACCGGCCCGGAAATCTGGCGGGACACCGACGGGACGGTCACCCACTTCGTGTGCGGGATGGGGACCGGCGGCACGATCAGTGGCGTGGGCAAGTTCCTCAAGGAAAAGAACCCGAAGGTCCAGGTGATCGGGGTCGACCCGCTCGGATCGATCTTGAAGGACTATTTCTACAAGAAAGACAGCATGAAGGCCCACACATACAAGATCGAGGGAATCGGGGAGGACTTCGTGCCCGAGTCCACGTGGTTCGACACGATCGATGAAATCGTGAAGGTGGGGGACAAAGAGTCGTACCTGATGACACGGCGCCTCGCCCGAGAAGAGGGGATCCTCGCGGGCAGCTCAAGCGGTGCCGCGGTCGTCGCGGCGAGACGGATCGGGGAGAATCTCGGCCCCGACGACGTGATGGTCGTCCTCTTGCCCGACACGGGAGAGCGCTACCTGTCGAAGGCGCACAACGAGGAGTGGTTGAAGGAGCAGGGCTACCTGGAGGAACCGGTCGCGCCGCTCATGACAATCCTCCGGGCGAAAGAGCGAACGATTCCCGGCGTCATCACGATCGACATCGCCGCGAAGGTCCGGGAGGCGGCCGACATGATGCGACAGTACAACGTGTCCCAGCTCCCGGTCATGGACACGGGCATCCTTGTCGGGAGCCTCCGGGAGGAGATCCTCATGAAGGCGCTGCTCGAGAATCCGAAGATGTACGACGATTACGTCGCCAAGGTGATGGAGAAGCCGTTCCCCATCGTGGAGCCGGGGGCGGACCTCGAGCAGGTGTACAAACTCTTGATGCGCGGCAACCCGGCCGTCGTCATCGGCAAGGAGAACCGGCTCGAAGGAATCATCACCCGGATCGACGTCATCGAGTACCTGGCGGGCCGCGCGTAGCAAGCCTATTTACGGCGGGCCCGCGACTCCGTCCCCGGCGATCCCATGCGTTTTGCCACGAAGGCCATCCATGTCGGGCAGGAACCGGATCCTCGCACGGGCGCGGTGACCCCGCCGCTCTACTTGACCTCGACATACTCCCGGAAGACGCAGGACCAGTACGCGTACGCGCGCGGCGCGAACCCGACGCGGGACGCGCTGCAGAACAGCCTCGCCGGTCTGGAGGGCGCGAAGTACGCCCTCTCGTTCTCGAGTGGCATGGGCGCCATCACGACGTCCCTCACCCTCCTGAAGAAAGGAGACCACGTCGTCGTGACGGACGACTGTTATGGCGGCGTCTATCGCATCTTCACGCGGATCATGAGCAACTACGGGATCGAATCGACATTCGTCGACCTGCGAGACCTCGTCGACGCCGAGGACGCATTCCGACCGGAGACCCGGATGCTCTGGACGGAATCCCCGACGAACCCCCTGATGAAAGTCGTCGACCTCCGGGAGCTGGCCGTCATCGCCAAGGCACACGACGCGATCAGCGTGTGCGACAACACGTTCGCGTCGCCGGCACTGCAGAATCCGCTGGCTCTCGGGGTCGACTTGGTCGTCCATAGCACGACGAAATACATCGGCGGGCATGCGGATCTGCTCGGCGGCGCGCTCGTGATGAGCCGGGACGACCTGCACGAGAAGCTCAAGTTCTCCCAGAACGCGCTCGGCGCGGTTCCGAGCGCGTTCGACTGTTGGCTCACGCTGCGGGGGATCAAGACCCTCGCGGTCCGCATGGAGAAACATTGCGACAATGCCGAAGCCATCGCGAAATTCCTGAAGACGCACAAAGCCGTCGCGAAGGTCCATTATCCCGGCCTCCCCGACGATCCCGGTCACGCGGTTGCCAAGAAACAGATGCGCCGCTTCGGCGGGATGCTCAGCTTCGAGGCTCGCGATCCTTCGCGGATCGTCGAGCGGCTCAAACGCCTCGAAGTGATCGTGCCGGCCGAGAGCCTTGGCGGAGTCGAGTCGTTGATCGAACACCCGGCATCGATGACCCACGCAAGCGTGCCGAAGGAACAGCGGGAGAAGCAGGGAATCACGGACGGCCTGGTGCGCTTCTCCATCGGGCTCGAAGACGTTCAGGATTTAACGGAAGACCTGGAGCGAGCGCTCGGTTGACGACCCGCGCGGGCGTTGTCGTGGCCACAGGGGGAGCCGCGAGGTCGCCGAGGCCAAGTGCGCGGTCATCCCGAGAGCGATCAGGACGTAGCCAACCAGCGCCGCTCCCAGAAGGATTCCAGAGCCCAGGCTCCAAGCTTGTGCGAAGGCGGTTGCCCCGGGACTCTGGAGGACGACGCCGGTCGTCGCAGCTGCGACCGCGAACAGGACGAACGCGCCGACGTCCGCGAGATACCGGAACCGCGGTTCGAGATAGCCTGCGACGCGCCCGAAGAGAACGCCCTGGAGGGCGAGGATCGGGACAAACGACCAGCCAATGTACCGGAAGACGGTCACGTACAAGATGAAAATCCACGCATCCGGCGACACGATCGCCCGGTACTCGAATAGAAGGACGGCGATTGCGGCGACGACCACGGCGACGGTGAGGAGGAACGCCCTCCATGCGACGAGGACGCCAGCCTCGTTCGGCTCGCGCGCCCGGAGGTCTCGCAGTCCGGCCCAGAGGTTCGGCCATGCGGAGACGTGGACGAGGACGGCGACCCAGGCGATCAGCAGGTCTCCATAGATCGGCCCGGACTCCGGAATCGGAATGCTCCAACGACCGGATGCCACCGAGAACCAGAAGAGTCCGACGCCTGCGGCGAGGAGAAAGGCGGCCCGCCGGAGTCCGCGGGGCCAGAAGACGCGACTCGTCGCCGCACGCCGGGAGGGGAGGAGACCCGCCATGGCCGGCCCATCATTGCGGGCCCGGGGTCCATAAGTCTTACGCATCAAATGTATCGCGATTGACAAACTCAGAAAAAATGGGACGTGCGCTCCATGTCGCTCAAGAACCTTAATACGCGCCGCCTTCATGCGGACCGCGCGATGCCCATCCGAGTCTACAGCACGCTGTCCCGGAAGAAGGAGGAGTTCGTTCCTCTCCATGGCAACCGCGTGTCGATGTTCGTCTGCGGGCTCACCCCACAGGACGAGACCCACATGGGCCATGCGAAGACCTACGTCGCATTCGACGTCGTCGTCCGCTTCCTCCGCCACAAAGGGTTCCACGTGTTCTACTTGCAGAACGTCACGGACATCGAGGACCGCATCATCGAGAAGATGCAGAGGACCGGACGCGAGTGGAAAGACATCGTCAATCAGTACTTCGGCGAGTACCTCGAGGTGATGGACGCCCTCCGTTGCAATTCGGTGGACGTGTATGCGTTCGCGACCGACTACATCGACGACATCCTCGCGCAGATCCAAGGACTCATCGAGAAGGGACGCGCGTACGTCGCCGAAGACGGAAGCGTCTACTACGACACGACCACGTTCTCCGGCTGGGGCAAGCTGAGCGGACAGAAGGTGGAGGCGCTACGTCCCGGGGCGCGAATCGCCATCGAGGAGCGGAAGAGACATCCCGCCGACTTCGTCCTCTGGCGCGCGCAAAAGCCAGGCGAGCCCGCGTGGGGCAGCCCGTGGGGCAAAGGCCGGCCGGGATGGCACATCGAGGACACCGCGATCACGATCCGACACTTCGGACCGCAATACGACCTCCATGGCGGGGCGACGGAACTGATGTTCCCGCACCATGAGGCGGAGATCGCCCAGGCGGAAGCGTACACGGGCATCACGCCCTTCGTGAAGTACTGGATGCACGGTGGCATGGTCACCGTCAAAGGGGAGGAGATGCACAAGTCCCTCGGCAATTACTGGCCGGTGAAGGCGGCGCTGAAGCTCTACGAGCCCGAGGTGATCCGCTTCTTCCTGATCAACGTCCAGTACCGCGGACCCATCGACTTCGCGCCGGAGCTCCTCGACGAGGCGAAGCGATCGTACGAGCGCCTTCGGGAAACGATGCGCACGGTCGAGGCGGAACGGCGCCGGGCGCCCGACGCCGGGAAAGCTGATCATTCTTTGAGGGTGGCGACGGCGAAGGCCATCGCGGACTTCGATGCGGCGATGTCAGACGATTTCAACACGCGGGAGGCCATCGCGGTGATCTTCGAGTACGGACGCGTCGTGAACAAGGCCCTCGAAACGGGTATGGGGCGGGGCGCCCTCGACGACGCCGCACAAGCGTATCGGACGTTCGGAAAGGTGCTGGGCATCCTCGAGCCGGCCGCGGAGGGGGCGGACCTCGTGGACGGCCTCCTCGACCTGATCGTTGCGCTCCGTGAGGACGCCCGCAAGCGGAAAGACTTCGCGACCGCGGACCGAATTCGCGACGCCCTCGCGGCGGTCGGCGTGGTCCTCGAGGACACCCGCGGCGGAGTCCGGTGGAAACGAAAATAAGCACCGCCATCGTCCGAATTTCTGCCCTTCCATCCGATGTTCTCCGAGGCGAGAATGAGGGGTCAGAAATGACCGTGCTACAGTATTTAAGGTATCGACTCCGAAGAGACCGCACCCGCGGAGGTCTGTTTTCTCCATAGAAACTGGCCTCCGAACGTTTATAAATACCCTCCGCATACTTGGACCGTCCTTCGGGATGGGCTGCGAGAGGGCTCCGGAACGCGCTCTAAGAGGTTACGAAATAGATGGTAGAAGAGACCGCCTACGATGCCACGCAGATCCAGGTCCTCGATGGCCTGCAGGCGATTCGAAAACGCCCTGCGATGTACATCGGCTCGGTCGACACCCGCGGCCTCCACCACCTCGCCCACGAGGTCGTCGACAACTCGATTGACGAGGCGATGGCCGGCTTCTGCAAGGAAATCCAAGTCACCTTGAATGCAGACGGGTCCGTCACGGTCGCGGACGACGGCCGGGGAATCCCAGTCGACATCCACCCGAAGTACGGCGCGCCGGGCGTCGAAATCGTCTTGTCGCGGATGCACAGCGGCGGCAAGTTCGAGCGGAAGATGTACCGCGTGTCCGGCGGTCTGCACGGCGTCGGGCTTTCGGTCGTCAACGGCCTGAGCGAATGGCTCGAGGTCCGCGTGAAGCGGGAAGGGCAGGAGCACCGGATGCGTTTCGAGCGCGGGAAGAAGGCCACGGACCTGGAAGTCGTCGGCCCCGCGGAAGGCACGGGCACAATCATCACCTTCCTTCCGGATTCGCAGGTCTTCGAGTCAATCGAATTCGACTACGACATCCTAGCGACGCGCTTGCGGGAGCTGGCATTCCTCAACGCCGGCCTCCGAATCATCATCGTGGACAAGGTCCACGACCGCGGGGACGTCTTCCAATTCCAAGGCGGCATCGCCGAGTACGTCAAATGGATCAACCGGGCGAAGAACCCGCTCCATCCGGATCCGATCCGGTTCGCGAAAGAATCCGACGGCACGCTCGTCGAGGTCGCGATGCAGTACCACGACGGCTACAACGAGTCAATCTTCACGTTCGTGAACAACATCGACACGATCGAAGGTGGCACCCATCTCGTCGGGTTCAAGGCGGGGCTGGCACGCGCCTTCATCAAGTACGCGAAGGACAACAAGTATCTGAAGCAAGGCGAAAGCCTCGAGGGCGACGACGCCCGCGAGGGATTGACGGCGATCCTCAGCCTCAAGATCCCCGAACCGCAATTCGAGGGGCAGACCAAGATGAAGTTGGGGAACTCGGAAGTCAAGGGGATCGTCGAGTCAATCGTCTACGAGAAGCTCACGGAGTTCTTCTTAGAGACTCCGAAGGTCGCAGAAATCTGCATCGGGAAAGCGGTCCTCGCAGCCCAGGCGCGCGAGGCCGCACGAAAGGCCCGCGAGCTCACACGCCGAAAAGGTCTCCTCGAAGGGTTCAACCTCCCCGGAAAGCTCGCGGATTGCCAAGAGCGCGATCCGGCGAAGTCGGAGCTGTTCATCGTGGAGGGGCCGAGCGCGGGAGGCTGCTTCTCGGGGGACACAAGGATCGCCCTTGCGGACGGCAGACGGCTGAGCTTCACCGAAATCATCGAGGAACAGCAGCGCGGAGTGGAACATTTCTGCTACACGATTC
>DASWGO010000357.1:0-3001 GCA_036393695.1 Thermoplasmata archaeon | reverse complement strand
CCAGGCGAAGCTCCCGCCCACATTGCTCACGTTGGGGGTCGAGGCGGTGATCAGCGTGGCCGTCGCGAAGTTGTCCCGGGAATACTCGAGCTTCACGGCGGGGATGGTTCCGCCGGAGACCCAGCTGATGGTCTGGGTGCTCCCGACCGGCCAGACCTCGCCGCCGTTGGGCGCGCTCACCGTAAAGAACCCCTCGATCCGGAAGTTGGCGTCCGAGGTATCGAGCACGGTGGCGTCGTTCACGTCGCTCACGCGAACCCTGGCGGTCGTCGTGGGATCATCTGGGATGAGCCAGCTGTAGCTCCCCGTATTGGACGCCGAGGCTGTAATCACCCTGATATCCGCGACGAAATTGTCCTTGGAGTACTCGAGCTTGACGGTGGGAATCGTCCCCGAGGTGGTCCAGGCGATCGTCTGGGTCGTGTTGATCTTCCAGGCGTCTCCGCCGTTCGGGGTGGTGACGGTGAAGGCTCCCTGGATCTTAAAGTTCGCGTCGGAGCTATCCGAGGCATTCGGGTCCGAGACGTCGGTCACCCGGACCTTCACGGTGGTCGAGATCGCATCCGGGATGGTCCAGGTGTACGAGCCGGTGTTCGGAGCCGAGGCGCTGATCACGGTGGCCGTGGCGAAGTTGTCCCTGGAGTATTCGAGCTTCACACTGGCCACGGTGCCGGTGTTTGTCCAGGTGATCGGCTGAGTGCTCGCCACGTTCCACTTCTCACCGCCGTTGGGGCTGGTGACGGTGACCAGCGACTTGATCTTGAAGTTGGCGTCCGAGACGTCCTTCGCCTCAGGGTCAGTCACATCAGAGATCCGCACCTTCACCGTGGCCGAGATCGCATCGGGGATCGTCCAGTTGTACGTGCCGGAGTTCGGGACCGACGCGACAATCACCGTCGAGGTGGCGAAGTCGTCCTTCGAGTATTCGAGCTTCACGTTCGCCAGGCTCCCTGTGCTCGTCCAGGTGATCGGCTGGACGCTCCCCACCGTCCACTGCTCCCCTCCGTTCGGGCTCGTCACGGCCAGGGCGCCCTCGATCTTGAAGGGGTTATCCGAGAGGTCGTTCGCCTCAGGATCGTTGGGATCGGAGACCCTCACCTTGATGTCGTAGGTCGAGGAGATATCGTTCGGGACGGTCCAGGAGAAGCTGCCGCCGGTCGGGCCGGCCGGCGCGGCCGCACTGATCTGCGTGAAGGTGACGTAGGGGGCCTTGGCGTATTCGAGGCGCACCGCCGGGAGGTTCCCGACAGCGGACCAGCCGATCGTCCGGGTCGAGCCGACCAGCCACTGCTCGCCGCCATTCGGGCTGGTGAGGGTGAGGGCCGCGCGGATCCTGAAGGTCGCGTCCGAGGTATCGACGGCCTCGGGATCTGACGCGTCCGAGATCCGGACTTTCGCGTTCACCGAGACCGTGTCGGAGACGACCCAGACGTAGCAGCCCTGGGTCGCCGGGTCTGCGACCGTGCAACCGCCGTTGGCCGTATTGGTGCCGTTGTTCGCCGAGGCGGCGATCAGGCCCGGGTACGTGGTCCCACCGTCCGTCGAGTACTCCAGCTTCACGTTGGCCACTGAGCCGGTCTTGGTCCAGGTGATCGTCCGCGGGGTGTTGACCAGCCAGGCCTCCCCGCCGTTGGGCACGGTCACGGTGAGGCCGCCCATGATCTTGAAGGCGGCATTGGAGTCGTCAAAGACCGAGACGTCGGAGGTGTCGGTCACCCGCACCTTGACCGTGGCGGAGATGTCGTTGGGGATCGTCCAGGCGAAGCTGCCCGTGTTCGGGGTGGAGGCGGCGATGAGGACCGCGGTGGCGAAGTTGTCCTTCGAGTACTGGAGCTTCACGTTGGCGATCGATCCGACCGAGGTCCACGTGATGGACTGCGCGGACGCCACCGTCAACTTCTCCCCGCCGTTCGGGCTCGTCAGGGTCAAGGCCCCCTGGATCTTGAAGTAGGCGTTGGAGTCGTCGAAGACGCTCAGATCCCGGACGTCCGTCACGCGAACCTTCACGGTCGAGGAGAGGTCATCCGGCACCGTCCAGGCAAAGGAGCCAGTCCCCGGCGCGGAGGCAGTGATGAGGACGAGCGAGGTGAAGTTGTCCTTCGAGTACTCCAGGCGCACGTTCGGGATCGTCCCGCTCGTCGTCCAGGTGATGCTCCGGGCCTGGCCGACCATCCAGATCTCCCCGCCGTTCGGCGCGCTCACGGTGATCCCGCCGCGGATCTTGAAGTTGTTGTCCGAGACGTCGTTGGCCGTGGGATCCGCGGCATCCGAGACCCGGATCTTCGCGGTCGTGGAGATCGCGTCCGGAACCGTCCAGCTGAAGCTCCCGGTATTGGCGGCCGAGGCGACGATCACCGTGGCGGTCGCAAAATTGTCGGTGGAGTACTCGAGCTTGATGCTCGGGACCGAGCCGGTGTTCGTCCAGGTGATCGATTGGATCGTCCCGACCGCCCAGACCTCGCCGCCGTTGGGGGCGGTGACGACGAAGCCTCCCTTGATCTTGAAGGCGGCAGCGGAGGTGGCGTTCGTCCCGGGATCGTTCGTATCGGAGACGCGGACCTTGACGGTCGCCGAGATGTCGTTCGGGACCAGCCAGTTGTAGAAGCCGGCGTTGGGCGTGGAGGCCGTGATCACAGTGGCCGTGGCGAAGTTGTCCTTGGAATACTCCAGCTTGGCGTTAGCGATCGACGATCCGGTGGTCGTCCAGGTGATCTGGCGAGTCGAGCCAACCACCCACTCCTCGCCGCCGTTGGGCGCCGAGAGGATGAAGCCCCCCCGGATGGTGAAGTTGGCATTGCTGTCATCGAAGACCGTCGCATCCGCCGTGTTGGTGACCCGCACCTTGACCGTCGTGGAGGCATCATCCGGGACGGTCCAGGCGAAGCTCCCGGTATTGCTCACCGAGGCGGCGATCAGCGTGGCGGTCGCGAAGTTATTCTTGGAGTACTCGAGCTTCACGCTGGGGATTGTTCCGGCCGAGGTCCAGGTGATCGTCTGGGCC